>NZ_JAGWCS010000121.1:0-12129 GCF_020657705.1 Clostridioides sp. ZZV15-6598
TTTATTAGAATAAATATAGAATGAATTTTGGTACTCACTTATATAATTGAATTAGAATATAGATTTCTTATATCTTTTCAAATTTATTTAATTAAAAATAGCTAGATAATTAAATACCATAAATAAAATTTATTTTAAAAGTATTTGAATATCTAGCTATTTTATATCTATTGATTGTATACTATAACTTGTCAATCTCTTCTAGCAACTCATCAACCAATTTATCACCATTAATCATTCTTACAATTTCACCCTTTTTAAATAAAAGACCTTCACCTTTACCACCAGCAATACCTATATCAGCTTCTCTAGCCTCACCAGGACCATTTACAGCACAACCCATAATTGCAACAGTAATATCTTTTTCCATACTACCAATTTTCTCCTCAACTTCATTTACAACACTAATTAAATCTATATTACATCTGCCACATGTAGGACATGATATAACTTTAATCTTGTCATTTAAAAGACCCAAACTTCTTAAAATCTGTTTACCAACAACAACCTCTTCAACAGGGTCACCTGTCAAAGATATTCTGACAGTATCTCCAATTCCTTTAAGAAGAAGTGCTCCCACACCTATAGAAGACTTTATTGTTCCTTTATGAACACTTCCAGATTCAGTAATTCCAACATGAAGAGGGTAATCAACTTTCTTTGATATTAATTCATATGCATCAACAGTTTTATAAATATCAGATGATTTTAGAGAAATAACTATATTATAAAAACCTAAATCTTCAAGAATTTTAATATGTCCCATAGCACTTTCAACTAATGCTTCAGCAGTTGCAGAACCATATTTATTTAAAAGTTCTTTTTCTAAAGAGCCCCCATTAACACCAATTCTAATTTTTAGATTTTTTTCCTTGCATTTCTCAACAACCATTCTAACTCTTTCTATGTTCCCGATATTACCAGGATTTATTCTAACACCATCTACACCTTGTTCTATAGCTTCAAGTGCTAACTTATAATCAAAATGTATATCAGCAATAACAGGTATGTTTACACTAGTTTTTATCTTCCCTATATTTTTAGCTGCTTCCATATCAGGAACAGCAACTCTAACTATATCACAACCAACTTCTTCTAATCTTTTTATTTGAGCTATTGTGGCCTCTGCATCTCTTGTGTCAGTGTTTGTCATAGATTGTATGCTTATAGGATTTTCTCCTCCTATTTTTACACTCCCAACACTAACTTCTCTTGTCTTTCTTCTCTCGTAACTCATATTTCACCTCTATATATTATTTTATATTAAAATCATTCAATATCTTAAAAAATACTACAAACTACATATATATTATAAATTAAAAAGCTATATAGTTAAACAACTAAGAATAAATTTAATCTTTTAAAATTAATTTATTCTCACTTAAAACTACATAGCTTTTTTAAACTTTATAGAAAGTTAAATTATTGAAATAACCTTAATATATCTTTATATGTTATAAAAAGCATAAATAACATTAAGGCCCCAAATCCAACTACATTTATCATACCTTCTTTATTTGGGTCAAGTTTTTTACCGCCTCTAACAGCTTCTAATAATAACATAAGTATTCTCCAACCATCAAGGGCTGGTATTGGTAATAAGTTTACTATCCCTAGATTTAAACTTATTACTGCTGCCAAATAGACTACATTTATAAGACCTGTTTGGGCTGCATCTGATACCATACCAATAACACCTACTGGCCCTGCAACAGCATTACCAATTCCTCCTGGTACACGTCCTGTAACCATTTGACCTAAGAATGTTAACATCTGTTTTGTCATATCCACAGTAGTTTTACATGCATTTACTATTGAACCAAAAAAATCTTTTTCTCTTTGTGGCTGAATTCCTATTTCATACTTTCCATTGTTATCTTTAGGAGTTACATTTACAATTTTATCACTTCCATCTCTAGTTATACTAAGCTTCAATTCTCCACCAGAAGAAGTATTTATTATATTTGCAACTTCGTCCCAAGTTTTAACAGAGTTACCATTAATTTTATTTATCTTATCTCCTACTTGAAGTCCTACTGCTTGTGCAGGAGTATCTTGCATTATTTTTCCAAGTGTAGTAGTTGGAGAACCTATATACAAAAACACTGGTACTAAAAGTATTGCTGCCAATATTATATTAAATATTGGTCCTGCTACAATAGTACTAAATCTTTGTAGTATAGATTTATTTCCAAAAGAATTTGGACTTATTTGTTCTTCGTCTTCACCTTCCATACTTACATATCCACCGATTGGAAGAGCTCTTATGGAATACTCTGTATCTTTTTTTACACTATATATCTTAGGTCCCATACCTATAGAAAACTCATTTACCTTAATACCACTTCTTTTTGCAAATATAAAATGTCCTAACTCATGTATTAATACAATTATACTAAATAGTATTAATGCAGCTATTATAGTCATAAATTCACCTTCCTATTTTTTTATCAGATTTTCAACATAAGCTCTACTCCATCTATCTGTTTCTAAAATTTGTTCCAATGTTGGTTTGCTTATGCTTTTATGAACCTCTAAAGTTTTCTCTATGTAATATGGTATGTCATAGAAACCAATTTTATCCTCTAAAAATTCACTTACTAAAACTTCATTTGCGGAATTTAAAACAGAAGAATAAGTTCCACCCATCTTTAGACATTCATAAGCTAATTTTAAACATGGAAAAGTCTTTAAATCTGGTTCTTCAAAGGTTAAAGTACTAAATTTTGAAAAATTCATTCTTTCAAAGTTACTCTCCATTCTATCTGGATATGTAAGAGCATATTGTATAGGCAATCTCATATCTGGACATCCTAATTGTGCAATTATAGAGCTATCTGTATACTGTACCATTGAGTGAATTATACTTTGTGGATGAACCACTACATCTATATTTTCTTGTTTTACTCCAAATAGCCATCTAGCTTCTATTACTTCAAGTCCTTTATTCATAAGTGTTGAAGAATCAATACTTATTTTTCTTCCCATACTCCAGTTTGGATGTTTTAAAGCTTCATTTTTAGTTATATTTAAAAGTTCTTCTTTTTTCTTTCCTCTAAATGGTCCACCAGAAGCAGTAAGTATTATTTTTTCTATATTTTTATTATTCTCTCCATTTAAACACTGAAATATAGCACTATGTTCACTATCAACGGGAAGAATATTTACATTATATTTTTTTGCCTCTGCCATTACAAGCTCTCCAGCAGTTACTAATGTCTCTTTATTCGCTAATGCTATATCTATTCCCTTCTTTATAGCACAAAGTGTTGGAACTAATCCTATCATTCCCACAACAGCAGTTAAAAGTACATCAATTTCATCTAATGATGAAATTATTTTTAATCCTTCCATTCCTGTTAAAACTTCTATCTCTATATTTTGTGGCAATATTTCTTTTAATTTTAATGCTTTACTTTCCTCAAAAACTGTTACATATTTAGGTCTAAATTCTACAATTTGTTCAAGTAGCAATTCAATACTGCTATTAGCTGATATTGCAACTACTTCAAACTTGTCTCTATTTTCTCTAACTACATCCAAGGTTTGCTTACCTATAGAACCTGTAGAACCTAAAATTGATATTTTTTTCATATAATAATCCTTTCTAATAATAAATATACCCTACCAAGACATTATAACACTACTAAAACAATTATTTTTACTATTCAAAAAAACTTCATATAATTACTGGAAAAATATATTTAGTTTACATTATAGCATTACTCTTTAATTTTAATTTATTCACATATAGTTATTTTTATTTTTAATCCAACAAAACTTTATCTATTAAATTAAACCTTACTTATTCTTTATATGTTTTTTACGATATCATTAAAATATTTTAGCATCATTAAACATCCTTTTTTATTTCTACAACATCTTCTATTTTACAGTCTAGTGCTAAACATATCTTTTCCATTGTATCCATAGAAACAGACTTATCATTTCCTAATCTACCTAAAACAGAAATACTTATACCTGATATATTTACAAATTCCATCTTTTTTATTTTTCTATCAATTAGCAATTTCCACAATGGAGTGTACGAAATCATTTTATCACCTCTTCCAAAATCTATTTTATCATATTTTATCTATTTTGAAAAATTTTCATCTTTTTCGATAAATAAACACTTATTTAAAATCTCTTAAAACCATGCTCTTGCAATATTGATAAATACATTCATTTTCACATGACAATAAATAGCACCTATCAAAAATCAGGTGCTATTTAATATTTAAATTTATTAATCAATTTGATAATCTTCCATAATATATTCAGAGACATTCTTCGATGCTTTACAATAATATGTACAGCTTCCACAATGTATACATCTTTCAGGATGATACGGAGATAATAAAACATCATAATTATTATCTATCATTTGTACAATTTTTGATATATTGACTTTTGCAGGACATTTTCTTGTACACACACCACATTTTTTACATTTATTTTTGTTGCTTATGTTTGATGGTTTAGAATATGCAGCAAAATTTCCAAAATACGAAAAATCATCTTTTTCTGTTGCTTCAAAGCAGGACATTACTCCATTCCCTTTATATAATAATTTATCTTCATTTTCTTTAAATGTGCTTTTTAAAATATTTGAGATATTATCTGTTGGATATATGTATGCTACTCTAGCATTTCCATTGGATAAGTCAGCTATAGTAATAAAACGACCTGTATCATAACATTTATTTATAATTTTACATATTTGATATACACTTTGAAGATTTAATACTAAAATACCATTATTCACTGGAAACTCATTTGTATCTAAATTTATATCAAGCACCTGTTGTATAAGGAAATGCTCTTCTCCCATAGGATATCGTGATGAAACTATTTTTAGAGAAAAACTACCATCCGTTTCTAATCTTTTATTTTTAGATACCATAATTACATCTTGCAAACCAAGTGCTTCTTTTAAATAATGAATAGAATGAACTATCTCTGAATATCTATTTTCCAATATCCATTCATCATGGATAAGCCCAGGATCACATTCAACAGCATTAATCAATAATATCCTCTTATCTGATTCTAATGAGCAAAACTTTTTGATTTTTTCTGATATAAAAAAACTATTTCCACTCATACCAGTAATCTTTGCTTTCTCAAGTTCTCCAATCAATTCATCTCTTGTAATATTTGTTGTAAAATCTGACATTCTTAATTCTTTTCCAATTAACTCAGATGAAGATAGAGCAACAACCTTACCTAGATAATTTTTTATGATTTTCCTATTACCCTTTCCATATTTTTGTTTTTCTTTCTTTTGAACTGTCTTTAATTTATAATTATTTTTAACTATTTTCTTATTTATAAGAGATTGACTGTGCATACTATTTTTCCTCCTTAAAATTTTCTAAGTAAAAATATTCAATATGAATCCTAAATAATTCCATTAATTTTTCTACATCACACTTTGCTGTGTGGTATAGAAAAAATGGAGCATATAATTCCATTGCAAGTACTTCTGGATTTTTTGAAATCATTATCCCATCTTCTATTAATTTTTCAAAAGTTAGTTTCTGAGAGGTTATTGGAAACTCAATAAAAAAATCATTAAAAATTTGAGCCATTTTCTCATTTTTAAATTGCTCAATAAGAAGAACTCTACGAAACATCACAATCCACTCATCGTTAATTTGAAAATCAAACATTGAAAGACACATTTGAACAAAGCTTTCCATGTTAACACATATAGAATTTTGTGCATAGTCACATTGTTTTAAAAAATGTTCCTTAGATTTTTCTACAATAGCATCAAATATAGCTTGCTTACTTGGGTAATGTTTATATAAAGCGCTGTTACTTACACCAACAGCATCCGCTATACTTCTTATAGATACTGCATCAAAACCTTTTACTGAAAATAATTTCATAGATTCATTTAATATTTTTTCCTTTGTATTCATAATTTAACTCCTCTTCGAAAAATAAAGTGAGCGATTGCTCACTTTCATTATAGTAACCAATCGCTCACCTTGTCAATAGTTTTTTATTTTATATTGTTTTATAGTTTTCAAAAATATGTCTTAAAATAATCTATATCTACTTAAAAAGCTTTACAAAGAGTTACATTTATTATTTATTAGCTTTAAGTAATGGTAGAAGTAATTTCTTCTGATTATAAATTTGCATAATTATTAGCCCATGTTAATATAACATTCCAAAAAATAAAAAACATCAATGTTACTATTTTATATAAATATGTTAAAATAAAACAAAGTAGTAACTTTAAAAACTATACTATTAATAGGAGTTGATTAAATGAAGCAGAGTGAAAAAAGAGAAAATGAATTTATAAAAAATAGATGGGCTTTAGCTGTCATAGAAAAAGAAAAAAAGATTACTCGTATCATACGTTACTTACTAACAACGCTTGCTATTATTGCTCTCCTTACTCCTGTAAAAATTAAATTTTCCATATATATATTTATATTACTGTTCAGCTGGATGATGTATTTATGGCTATATCCTAAAATGCTAATAGAAACGCCTAAAGCAAAAGAATCAAGAAAGTATCATATCCCATTTCCTTTAACTGCATGTATATTATCCATGCTAGTTCTGCTTTTATCTACAAGCTCCTTAAATACACCAAATAATGAAAGATTTAGTTTTTCTGGTATTTACATGATAGTGTTGTTAATTTTTTATGTCTTAGTATTAATTATCAAAAAAAGACATGAAACAAAACTTAAAATACTACTAGTTACCTTATCTACATTTATTCTTAGCTTTTCTACAACACCAGCATTAAATTATATAACAACATTAGACAGACCTGAGTTTGAACTTGTAACAGTTGTTGATAAGGAAATAAGTCCTTCTCGCTCTGGAAACGATTACTATCTTAAAATAAATGTAAATAATAAAATAAAAAAAATGAAAGTTTCTAATAACATGTATAATTCGACAAATAAAAATAACTCAATTCAACTTTGTAAAAGAAAGAGTATCTTTGGTTATGAATACTGGACATTGCACAAATAACATTATTACATTATTAATAAAATCAAATTGAAATTAACTCAATTATTATATAAATATTTTATTCTTACGATTATTAATATAAATAAAACCACCAATAAAAAGCATTAGTTACATTACTAATGCTTTTTATCTATTGCTAATTTTGATTACAAATTTTTAATTCTTCTAGAATGATATATACTTAGTGCATTTCACAATATTTTTATTATTTTTCAGTCACATACTTATTGAAAAATTCTTTTTCTTCAATTGGTTTAGAAAAATAAAATCCTTGTCCCACATCACATTTAATAGTCCTTAAAAACTCCAAATCTTTCTTAGTTTCAATTCCTTCACATACAACAGACATATCTATACGATGTGACATTTCAATAATACACTGAATAATACTGTAGACTTTTTCACGATTAAATGTTTCTTTAAGTAAGCTTTTATCTAACTTCAATCCATTAATAGATAAAGAGCATAAAAGGCTTAATGAGGAATATCCTGAACCAAAATCATCCATAGATATTAAAAATCCTAACTTTTTAAGCTTTTCTAAAATTGAATTAACTGGCTCAGATATTTCATTAAAAGCACTTTCAGTTACCTCTATTTCTATATACTTAAAAGGAATATCATATTCTCTAACAATATCTAAAAATCTTTCATAAAAATCTTTTTGATAAATAGTAACTCTTGAAAAGTTAACTGAAATTGGATATGTATATTGATTTTTTTCCATAAATGATTTTTTTATAAATGAACATGCCTTTTTTAACATGTAAAAATCTAATTCGATAATAAATCCACTCTTTTCAAATAATGGAATGAATTTATCTGGTGATAAAAATCCAAGTTCTGGAGAAAACCATCTTACAAGAGCTTCTGCACTCACAACATTTAAAGAAGATATTTGAAACTTTGGTTGCAAATACATATGAAATTCTTCGTTATCAAGCGCTTTGTACATATGATTATAAATACTATTTTCCATTTGTAATTGTTTTAATAGATTTTCATTGTACCACACTGTGGAAGAAATTCCTCTCGTTTTACTAATCTTATGTGCAATATTTGCCTTATCCATCATAGAATGGATAGATTTATAATCTGATTTCCCAACTTCAACTAAATACGCTCCTATACAATAAGATATTGTATGAGTTACATTCATATTTAATTGAGATATTATGGCATCAGTTAAAATTTTGCGTATATCCTCTAAGAGTGACTCTCTATACTTTGCAAGGATTACAAAATTATCAGAACCAACTCTTGCACAAGTTTCTTTAGTGTTAAAAGTTCTAGAAAGTATGGTTGCTACTATTACTAAAATTTTGTCTCCATATTCATATCCATGTGTATCATTAATATATTTAAAATTATCAATATCAATATTTAATAGTACATACTCGTCATTAAATGCATGATGTAGAATCTCAACAGCTTTATTCTCAAATGCAACTTGGTTTTTTATATTTGTTAAATTATCAGTATAAAATATTTTATTAAATCTTCTTTTGTTGTAATGCTCCCAGATTAAGAGACTTACTGTTGATAGTATAAGATAAATAAACAACGCAGTAGCAAAACAATGTAATTTTAGATTAGAATGTTTTTCAGAGATAAAAACAGCTTGATTGGATAGCTTAAAATACTCTTCACTTAAATTATATAAGGTATCCCCAGAATATCCATTTCTAACTTTTATAACTTCTTTTTTTATGGATTTCCACATAGCATCCATCTGAATTAATTTTTCTTGGAATTCCTCATTATTGCACTTTTGCAGTTTGTTTTTTCCATCACCTGTTCTTAATTCTATTAAAATACTGTCTAGTTGCTTTATTAAATCATCATTTTTTTTATTATTCAATTCTTGTTTAACAACTTGTTGAGTTCTACTACGAATAATACCAGTATAATTTATAATCTTAATGTGCCTTATGCTATGAAATAAGGAAAATATAAAAATAACAATGGCAACTAGCCAAATAACAGTATAAATTAAAAAATCATATTTTTTTTTCATCTTTGTTACCTCAATTATAATGTATCTATATAACTTACAAATAACTAATCACTTATCAAAGGTGATTACAAAAACTTTGTAGTAATATGTGTTTGATTGATTTTATTTTTAGATAGAAAACATACAATATGTATTTTTACCTTCTTCTTTTGCTCTATACAACGCACTATCTGCACGATGATACAACTCATAAAACTGTCTCCCATCTTCTGGATATCTAGAAATACCTATACTTACACTTACTTCAAAACATAATTTATCATACGTAAACGTAGTATCTAGTCTTTTTAATATATCATGACCTTTTTTTTGCAGGCTTTCTTTCTCTCCATTGTACTCCATAAATGCTATAAACTCATCCCCTCCAACGCGACCAACAATATCTGTTTTCCTAAAATTACTTTTTAGACATTCCGCTAACTCAATTAATATTTTATCTCCAAATACATGCCCCATAGTATCATTAACATCCTTAAAATTATCTACATCAATCATAAATAATGCATATTTCTTATTTTCATCAAATGATAGCAACATGTGTCTTATCTTTTCCTCAGTAGTACTTTTATTTAGCAATCCTGTCATTAAATCATTTTGAGATTGCTCAATTAACTTATTGTACTCTCTCTTTTCTTCATCAATATTTCTTATTTTACCTAGTATTGATATAGTAGTATCTCCAATCTTATCAGGTTCATTAAATACTATAGAACACCATAAATGTACATTATCTTTAGAACGTATGCGTATCTCTATTGCTTCTGGCTTATTACCAATATGTGCATTTTCTAAAGCATCAAGTAAAATCTGATGGTCTTCTTCATAAATATTTGATAATTGTTCAGAAATTGTTCCTCTTGGTTCTGTCTCAAATATACTATAATAGTTATCAGAAAATGTTATTGTACCATCCTTAAAACTATATTCAAATAATACATCGCCCCATTGTTTTAAGGCTGTTTGATAGCGATTAACAAGTCTATTAGATTTTTTATCACTTTTTTCAGAAGTTACATCTGTTTCCTCTGTTACATCTACAATACTTGAATAAAAGTACTTCTTTCCATCTTTATCATTTTCACATAATCTAGAAATTGTTTCTAAAAAAATTAAACGATTATCTTTACATCTAACATGATAATGAAGTGTAACTATATCTCCAGAATTAACTTGGCTTATCATATCTCCAAGTACAGCTCTTCTATCTTCTTCTATAATTAAATTGATATACTTTCCATCAAACTTACTTTTAATTTCTTTTTCTGTATAGCCTATCAATGATATAAAGCTAGGAGAAATATAATCTAAAGTAAAATTTTCATCAAAACGAATACATTTTACACAAGCAGGAATATTATCTAAAACTCTTCTGTATTTCCAATATGATTCTTCCATCTCTAAAGACCTTTTCTTAAGCCTATCATTTTCTATTATGACTACAATTAAACTTTTAGAACCCTGCTTACCTTTTACTACATTGCCTGTTCCAAGTATCCATATAGGAGTTCCATCAGATTTTACTACCCTAAATTCAATTGTAACTATATCACTAATTCCAAGTTGCCTTCTAATTTCATAATTCACATATTCCATATCATCTGGATGCACAAATCCCAATGCTTGATTTTTAAATTTTTCTTCCATCTCTTTAATGGTATAACCTAACATCCTTCTATAGCCTTCATTACATGTAAGAAAAGTAAATTCAGGGTTCATTCCTACTTGAAATATGCCTGCATAAGCATTATCAACCAATTCTTTTATATTCATTGAATGTGTTGGAGTAAAGGCAGAATATACCATACTTTTTTCTTTTTCTATAGAAAGTTCTTTTGATATAACATCTTCTTGATAATTAATGGTCTCAAT
Organism: Clostridioides sp. ZZV15-6598; assembly: GCF_020657705.1. Taxonomy (NCBI): domain Bacteria; kingdom Bacillati; phylum Bacillota; class Clostridia; order Peptostreptococcales; family Peptostreptococcaceae; genus Clostridioides; species Clostridioides sp. ZZV15-6598. Next base: position 10,898 of record NZ_JAGWCS010000121.1, read on the forward strand.
ATTCTTTTCAAAGTAATGCTCATAAAACTTCTCTGCGTTTATAGGCTCATTATAATAAAATCCCTGCAATATTTCTGGTCTCATCTGTTCAATTATTTTTAAAGTTTCTTTATTTTCAATTCCTTCCACATAAACTGACATATTCATACTATGACATAGATTAATAATTTGAGAAACGATTTTTTGGTCTATTACATCATATGTAATGCGGTTTAAAAGAGTATGATTAATTTTTAAAGAATCCGCACTTAGTTCACGAAAAATTTCTAAAGATGAATGTTTTGCTCCAAAGCTGTCAAATGTAATCTTAATACCTTGACTTCGAAGAAAATCAAAAGAATTCCTTATTTCTTCTATTTTTTTTATCTTATTATTTTCTGTTAGTTCCAATGTAATTAGAGATGGAGATATACCCTCTTGCTTTACAGTATCTAAAATAAAAAACTTGAAGCTAGGGTCTTCAAGCTGTTGATATGACACATTTATATTCATCTTGAAATTTGGCATATATTTTGTCCATACTTTTAGTTGCTTTAAAGCTGTTTTAATTACCCATTGACTAACTGTATCCATAAGCCCAGAAGATTCTAAAAAAGGTATAAATTCAGTTGGGCCAAGTTTCATTTCAAAATTAGGATTTCTCCAACGAAGTAATACTTCACATCCATATAGTTTCTTACTATTGTTAAAAATAAGTGGTTGATAATTTAAATAAAATCCTTTAAAATTATTTAATACACTTTCTCTTAAATACTCTATCAACTGTATAGAATACTGCGAAAAAGTTAACTCATCTTTTGAATATACAATTAGTGTTTTTTTCCCTTGCTTTTTTGCTTTTTCAAATGTAACACGTGCATTTTGGTATAATGTATCACAATCTATTCCATCTTTTGGATAAAAGCAAATACTTCCTGATATAGTAAATGAAATAGCATGTCCATTAATCTGTTTTATACATTGTGCTATATCTTGAAACCTATTAAAGAGTTTTGTTAATTCATAACAATCTCCATTTGGATACAAAATTCCAAAACCATTTCCATCTAATCTATATAAGCTTATATCTTCAGGTAAAAAAGGTAAAATAGATTTAGAAAACTTTTTTAAAACCCTATCTCCAAATGAATAAGAATATAAGTTATTAATTTGTTCGAAATCATCAATTCCAATAAACATAATACCATATGGCTTTTTCTGTGTTTCTAGACTTGAAAGCATCATTCTAAAAT
>NZ_JAGWCS010000122.1:0-11744 GCF_020657705.1 Clostridioides sp. ZZV15-6598
TGTTTTTTATGATGAAATTCATAGTTATGATTTTCAAGGTTTTTATTAACTTTACTTCCAATCTTCCATGATAAAAATACTAATAGTACAAATGATGCTATCTTTAGTGGGCTTGTTATAAATCCTTCTATATCACTTGCCACATAACTTATTACTATAAACATTACAAATTTTCCTGCCAACATTGCTGGAACAAAATCTTTTATATCTTTTTTACAAAAAGCTGATGCAACAGTAACTAAACATCCAGGCATAAATGGACAAGCATATGCTATAAATAGCAGTTTAAATCCCTGTTTGTCCATCCAACTTATTGCTCTTTCAGTTTTACTATTTCTCAACTTATTAAAAAGTCTACTATCAGTAAATCTACTTATTAATAAAAATAATGAGGTTGTCCCAAGCCCTGAGCCAATCCATGATAACAAACACCCAAGTAATAACCCTTGTATAGCAGCATTTGCTGTAACTATCGCCACAAGTGGTAAGGCTGGTATAAAGCTTTCTATAAATGCACTTAATAAACCAATTATTGTGGCTAACACCCAATAGTTTTGAGTTAAATCAAGTAATTCTTGTATATACTGCATATTGCTTTTCCCCTTTTTTTAACTTTAACTATTATTATATACTCTATATTGCTATTACATACCAATTTCAAAAAGGAATCTAATATTCAAAAGTAAATAATTTATGTAAATTTACAGTTAAGGTATCTTTATTTTATTATATATTATAACAAAAAAGTCTCAAAATATGAATCTATCATATTTCAAGACCTTTTCTTTTTATCTGGATATATTTAAACTATAGTATATCTGACTTCATAATATCTTCAAAGTCCCCTTTTTCAGATATCAATCTTATCAATTTAACAGTGCAACTTAAATCATTTATAAGTATAGCTCCTACTAATGAACCATCTTTCATAAATAATTTTTTATATACTCTTTTACCTTCATCTTTTGATGAAATTTCTTTATCAAAATCTTGTATATTACCAATACTAAATACTTTAACATTCATTGCATCTAATGAAACTGGATATACATCACTTTCAAATTTCAAATTATCTCCACTTGCATTTGCTCCTGCTATTTTTCCCATTTCTACTGAAGATGGCCATATTGCTAGACTAGTGTTTCCTACTTGTGCAACATCTCCACAAGCGTATATATCTTTAACATCTGTCTGTAATGTATTATCTACAACAATACCTCTATCAATTTTTACAGATGTATCTTGAACCATTTGAGTATTTGCTCTCACTCCAATTGAAAAGACTACCATATCACAGTCAACACTATTGCCATCTTTGAATATAACCTTTTTAGCCTTTCCATCGCCATCAATACCATCAACTGCCACACCTAATCTTACATCTATGCCTGTATCTCTTACACATTGCTCCAGCATTTTACTTCCTTCTTTATCAAGTTGTTTTGATAATATACCATCCATTGCTTCGACTACTACTACTTCTAATCCTTTTAATTTAAATTCCCATGCTGCTTCAAGACCTAATAGCCCTCCACCAATTACTACAACTTTCTTAGACTTCTCTAATGCTTCTTTTACTTTATATAAGTCTTTTATATTTCTAAGTGTAAATACATTTTCTAAATCATGACCTTTAATTGGTGGTATGAAGTTTCTACTTCCTGTAGCTATTACAAGCTTATCAAATTTAATAGCTCCATCATTTACTACAATAGTTTTATTTGCTTCGTCTAATTTATCTACATTTGTTCCTAATATTACTACTATGTTATTTTCGTCATACCAAGCTTTATCTTCCATATAGAAATCAGAATTAAGTTCTTCATTTATACCATCAGAAAGTGCAGGTCTGTAGTAAGTTAACTCATCCTCATTAGAAATCATAGTTATCTTACAAGTCTTATTTCTTTTTCTTATAGCATCTGCTGCATAGAAGCCAGCTGCACCATTTCCTACTATAACAAAATATTCGTCAGTATCTTTTCTAAAAGTAACCTCATCTTCTTCAACTTCTATAAATTGATCCTCTTTGGCTCCACATACAGGGCATATACTAGGAGCACTATCTCCTTCAAATACTTCGTTACAAATTACACACTTAAACTTTTTAGTCTTCTTTTTACTTCCAAAAGTAGAATTTAACTTATCTAAGAATTTTCCTGTATAAGTATATAATTTGTCAACTTCTTCCTCTGATGGTTTAAAGTTAACGGCAAATGGCTTCACTGTTGTCATTCTAAGCTGATTGATTCTCTCCATAGCATTTTCTATACCTTCTCCACTCCATCCATATGAACCAAATACTGATGCAACTTTTCCACCATGAAGAACTGGATTTAAAGATACTAATATATCCCATATAGGTTTTAATGCATCCCCTAATATTGTTGGTGTTCCAAATAATACGCCTTGCGATACTGCTATTTTAGCTAGAATTTCTTCTTGTTTATGCTCTATTACATCAAATAAATTTACTTTATAATTGCTATTTTTTTCAATATATGATTTTATAACTTCTGCCATGATTTTTGTATATCCATGTGCAGAAACATAACAAATTGTAACTTCTTTTTCTAATTTTACTTGTTCATTTACACTCCAATTATAATAAAGGTCTATAACTTTTCTAGGATTTTCAGTCAATACTGGTCCATGACCTGGACACACTGTATCTATATCTAAATCTTTTATCTTTTCTATAGCAGTTACCATAGATGGTTTAAATGGTCCCATTATGCAATCATAATAATATCTTAAGGCATCTAGGTAATCCTTTTCTTCTTCATCATTAAGAGTGTTTACTATCTTGTCATTACTATAATGACTTCCAAATGAGTCACATGTTACAAGAGTTTTATCCTCTTTTATATATGTGTATATAGTATCTGGCCAATGAAGCATAGGCACAGAGAAGAATTCTAAAGTTTTATCACCTATTGATAGCACATCTCCATCTGCAACTGCAATATATTCAAAATCTTTGTTTACGATTTCCTTTAGATACTTAATGGCAGTTTCTGAAGCTACTACTTTTGCATTTTTTGCTAAATCTAAAAGCTTTTCAACGCTTCCTGCATGGTCTGGTTCAGTATGACTTACCACAATATAGTCAATTTTTTCAAAGTCTATATTTAAATCATTTAATCTTTCAATATACTTTTCAAAATGTTTATCTTTAACTGTCTCAAATAAAACTGTTTTTTCTGTGCCTTTTAAGACATATGAATTATAAGTTGTTCCATAAGGTGTATACATAATTATGTCAAATACTCTTAAATTAGGGTCAAGCGAACCTACCCAATATAAATTTTCTTTTATTTTCAGTGATTTTAATGACATACCGTACTCCTCCTAAAATAGTTATTTAACCTTTTTATACCCTGCTTGTTATATTTTAAACAAGTTTTATTCAAAAAAGAATTTATTTTAAAAGTAATCTAAAACTTTTAATCTTCTTTTTCTACCTCTAGTATAGTTCCTTTTTTAGAATCCACCTTTATGTCATATTCATTTTTATCTTTATCTATTCTTATTTTATAAAAAGTAACATCTAAATTTTTATCTAAACTCCATTCTTTTACTATTCCATCTTGTTCTTTCAATGCAATTTCCATAGCTTTTTCAGGTGTTATTATATCATTTAAATCTAATTTTTCTTTTCTAGCTTTACCATTTAAATCTTCTGAATCTAATTTTTCAGTTTTATCTTCTAATACATCTTTTGTATTAGCATCTATTTTCATCTTATACTCATTGTTATCATCTACACCTTCAACAGTATAAACATATTTTTTTAAATCTCTATCAAGACTTAAATCTACTATATCAGCATCCTTATATTTGTCTTTAAATATATTCATTGCATCTGTATAAGGTACTTTAAAATCTTTTTTCATTAAGCTTTCCTCAGTTTTGTCATCTTTTAAATCACTATTTGAAGCATTTGTTTCTTTTTTTGTATTGCCATTTTGAGGTGCTTGTCCTGAATTTGAATTTCCACTACACGCAGTTAATGAACCTGCAATAAGTATACTTGCCACTAATAAATATAATTTTTTACACATAAAAATCCTCCTTAAATAATTAATTTATTCTATATTATGCCCTTTAAACCCTTTATTTACCCTTTTATATTGCAAATATTTTTTACTTTATTTTAATTCTTTAGAATCCTAAAAGGGATGCTTTAAATAGCATCCCTTTTATATAATTAAAAACTTAAATTTTATTTAGTTCCCTGACTGTTAAATCCATTTTAGGATAAGGTATTGTAATTCCTTCTTCATCAAATCTAATTTTGACCTCTTCTAATAAATCAAGGTAAATTGTCCAATAGTCTTCTGTCTTACACCAAGCCCTAATTGCAAATTTAATGGCATTATCTCCATGTTCTACTACTCCTATAAATGGTTCTGGTTCATTTATTATTAATTTATGTTTGTTTACAATTTCTTTTAAGACTCTTCTAACATGTAATATATCATCTTCATATCCTACACTAAAAACTAAATCAACCCTTCTAGTATTTTTTGCAGAATAGTTTATCAGACTATCATTTGATACAGAACCATTAGGTATAAGTATCTGCTTATTATCTGGAGTAGCTAATTGAGTATAAAAAAGTCCTATTTGCTCAACTGTTCCTCCATGACCTGCTGCTTCTATGTAATCTCCTACTTTAAAAGGTCTAATCAAAAGTATAATAAATCCTCCAGCAAAATTTGATAAACTACCTTGCAGTGCCAAACCTATCGCTACCCCTGCTGAAGCTATTACAGCAGCAAAACTAGATAAACTCATGCCCCAGTATTCAAGAACAACTATTATAACAGCAGCTTTAAGTACACTTAAAAGAAGAGATTTCAAAAACCTTCTTAATGTTAAATCTACATCTCTTTTACCAAGAACTGTCATGACATGGTTTACAATTTTTTTTATTATTTTAAATCCAATAGTAAGTATAAGTAGACCTATTATAAGTTTTACTCCACTTGTAGTTGCCCACTCCAAAAGGCTTTCCATCAAACCTCCCATATCCATTTTATTAATATCTAGATTATTTAAATCTAACTTGCTTATATCATCTATTTTTGTTGTATCCATAGAAAAAACTCCTTACTTTATATTTTAGAACCAATATTATAGTTTAAAGTTCTTATTTTTCTATTTAATATGATACAATATCATTTAATCATAGTAAACAAGATTTATATTCCAGTTAGCTCTTTTTTCTAAATACAAACCTTGTATTATTTATAAAATTTTATGCTAAGTCACTATGAAAATGCTATTGAGTTTTAAAATCATCATTTTTTACACCAATATGAGATGCTATTATAGTTATAATACTTAATACTATAAATACAATAAATCCTCTTTTGTATCCATCAACTGTATTATAAAAATTTATTTGTAAAGATATAGCTATGATTAAATTAATAATACCGCTTCCTATAAATTCAAAGGTATTAATAACACTAGTTGCTAATCCAGAATAAATCTCTTTATTCTTATATTTAGCATCATTAAATACTTGTAAATGTGACATGACTATACACCCCATTATAAAAAATGATACTGGTAAAAACATTATTGGCGGTTTTACTTTGAAAACAATTACAATTATTATCCATATGAATAAGTCTATCATTGCACCATATTTTATTATGTTAAACTTGCTAGACTTTATTTTTGCAAACACAAAATCCATAATTATTGAACCAAATATAAATCCATACGTAAAAAATGATACTATAAATGCAGAAAAACTCTTACTAACTCCATAAACATCCATTATGTATCTTACTCCCCAAAGACTTGTAAATGCACTTGTTAAACCTACAAAAGAAAACATTATTATTGAATTATACCATGTTGACTTATTGACTATAACAGACTTAATCCCTTCAATAATACTAATTTTTTCTGATTCTTCATAAATATCAACATTTACATTAAATCCATATTCTCTTGGTGTATCTCTAACAATAATATACATACAACATCCAATTAAAATGCCTATTATACCTATTAATAAAAATGAATTTCTCCAACCAATAAATTCGGACAAAAATACTAGCGGAAAAGTAGCAAGAACTCCTCCCACATTCCCAACAAATGAGAACTTAGCTGTTGCAGAAGCAAACTCTGATTTATCAAACCATCTACCTTGAATTTTTAAGATACAAAGTAGTATTACAGATGTTCCTGCTCCTACAACTATACGAGAAATATAGGCTAATTCTATATTTTGTATTAATCCAAATAGTATAGAACCTATACTCGCTGTTATTATTCCAATACTACTAATCTTTCTTGCTCCATATTTATCAATTAATATACCTGCTGGTATTTGCATAAGTGCATATGAGTAAAGGCAAAATGATGCTATATTTGATATTTGTATAGAATTAAAGCCTAACTCTTTTGCTAAATTATCTGAGACAACAGCAGTTGACATCCTTAAAAATAAGACTAAAATAAATGAAAATGTAATTATGCCCCAAACACTCCATTTAGCCTTTGTATAACTTTTCATATTTTCTCCCTCAAATCTATGTAATTTTAACTTTTATTACTCTGTTTGTAGACTTTCTACTTGTGGAATTTGTTTATAAGAATTTTGTAATTATTTATCAAAATTTTTAATATGCATTTCTATTATACAATACACATACATATTTAACCATATATAAGAATTTATTCCTATTTACATAATACTTAATTATTTACTTCTTAAAGTAAACAAGAGCCATCTTTTAGGGTAACTCTAAAAGATGGCTCTTTATAAAAATATCTATTCTAAATTTAAATTTCTATCTAGTATAGATTTTGTAGCAACAAATAATATTACTAAAAGTATAATACTTCCAAGTATAGCAAATATAAAATGAGAGCTTTGATATAAATGATAAATCATATTAGTATTTTCTCCTGGTAAAAATCTTTCAATTGTATTACCAACAGTTGATATTATCATATTTATAACTATAAAAGAAACAAATGCAGATACATTTCTATGTTTATTAAATCTTGGTAATTGCCCCATTGAAATTGCTGTGTATAGAAGCAAAATAAATGAAGTATATGAAATAAGCATTGTTAATAATAACAAGAAAATATCTAAAAGGTTTTCAAATCCCAATTTAAAAACATTGTTAAAAAAATCTAAAATCTCAGCAAATTCAATTCCAGAAGCACTAAAAAACATTAGTACTGAAAATGTAACTACTGCAACTATAAAACTAAGTACCGCATATATAAGTGCTGTTATACATTTGGATAATATAAGCGAACTAGTACTAACAGGAAGAGTAAACATTAAATAGCCTTCATCTCCCAAAAGATTTTTTCTAAATCTTTGAATTGTAACTACAATAGTTAAAACACCTAGTGCCATAAAAAGACTTGTAAGTACAAGTATTCCTATTCCTTGTATTTGGAATATATCAATCTTCATAAATATTCCATTTAATATAGCCACTACTATTATAGCTATATATAATGGTATAAATGTTCTTCCACTTGCCTTTAACTCATATTTTAATAGTTTTCCTAACATTTGAATTCCTCCCTAAATAATGCATCTATAGATTTACCTTTTTCCTCTCTTATTGCTTCAACATCTCCCTGTAGTACTATCTCACCTTTAGATATAAATATTACTTCATCACATATATTTTCTATCTCACTTATTAAATGAGTTGCAATCAACAAAGTACTATCCTCAGAATAGTTTTTTAGTATAGTCTTAAGTATATATGACCTTGCAGCTGGGTCAACACCTCCAATAGGCTCATCTAAAATATATATATTTGCCTTTCTTGACATAACTAAAATAAGTTGTACTTTTTCTTTAGTTCCTTTAGACATTGTTTTTAATTTTTCATTTACATCAATATCTAGACTCTTAACCATTTCATTTGCTCTTCTAACATCAAAGTCACTATAAAAATCGTAGAAAAATTTAAGTAAGTCTGATACCTTCATCCAGTCATTTAAATAGGTTCTTTCTGGTAAGTATGATACTATTTTTTTTGTTTCTATAGATGGCTTCATTCCATTTATCATGATTTCACCATCATCAGGTTGTAACAGTCCATTCATCAACTTAATCATTGTACTCTTACCACTTCCATTAGGTCCTAACAATCCAACTATTTTTCCTTTTGGTATATTTAATTCAATATTTTTTAAGACTTTTTTAGTTCCATAGCTTTTATTTACACCTTTAAATTCAACTATTTCATTTTGAGAAACATCATTTACTTTTTTATCCATTTTATAATTCTCCTTTCAAATTTTCTGTTATAAGTTTTAGCATTTCATCTTCATCATATCCAAGTTTTACTAAAGTCTCTTTTAATGTATTTATTTCAACATTGGCTATTTCCTCTTTCATAGCTTTTATTTTTTCCTTATCATCTGTTACAAATCTTCCTTTTGTTCTTTGGCTATAAACTAACCCCTGTCTTTCCAGTTCTGTTAAAGCTTTTTGCATTGTATTCGGATTAACTTCAGCATCCTCCGCAAGTGCTCTTACTGTTTCTAATTTAGAACCTATTTTTATTTCTCCTGAAACTATTTTTAACTTTAAATGTTCTACTAATTGTATATATATAGGTTTGTTATTATCAAGTTCCCATTCCATATTTATTCCTCCTCGCTATATTATTGTATTAATCTCTTAATACAATAATATAATAATACAGCCTATATGTCAACTATTTTTAGATAAAATTATAAATATCTACGAAACTTTTCATTTAAACATAGTTTTTATAAAAAAATAACATTATAAAACCTATTATCAAATATTAAAATTTTCTGTTCTGAATATGTATAACCAAAAAAATTTACTTAAGTCCTATTTTTTTAATGTTTCTTTAAGTATTTCTTTTTCTCTTGTCTTGTTTGGATATTTTTGTCCAAGGCTGCCAAATTTTATGTGAATATATAAGAATATATGAAGTGAAAAAATAGAATTGTACTTTTAGTTAGTTGACAGCCTTTATTAGAATTATCTTTATATACTATTACTTTTTTATTCTCCTAGCAAATTTTTCCTTAGCCAAGTTGTATGACTCTTGTATCATTATTTTTAATTCCTCAAATGTTTTTTCTGAAGGATTTAAGACACATGCCCATGACATCCATGCGTAAACAGGATGTGACATAATTATATCCATTTTTGTAAAATCAAAATCCATTTTTACAATCTGTCCAGCACCTGGTCGTTTTGGAATATAATCAAACATTTTAATAAAAGTTTCTTTCTTTAAACTTAAATTTACACGATAAACATTAGTTCTGTTGAGCGATGAACTTTTGTCATTTTCACCATCTTTTTCTTTGATAGTGAGAACATATACTCCTTTCTTTAGAATTCCATTAGGATTGTAGAATATACCTCTTTCCCCCCAATTGTCTGTTAAAATAACATCCTCTAAATTTGATACACAATAATTGAATATATCCTCAGCTTTCATATTAAATACATTATCCTTTCTGTAATATTTATATTGCTTTTAACATGATAATATCCTATCATATAATAGTGACAATAATTGTCACTATTATAAAAAAAGGAGTATAAAAATGTCAAAGGCTGAACGCTTAATTGAATTGATAATAACTATAAATGCAAAAAGAAATTTTACCTTGAGAGAATTGGCTGAAGAATTTTGTGTATCAAAACGAACAATACTTAGGGACTTACAAGCATTAGAAAGCATGGGATTCCCTTTATATTCAGAAACAGGAGCAGGAGGTGGTTATCATATGTTAAAAGAGCGTATACTACCACCAATTACCTTTTCAGAAAGTGAAGCAAAAGCAATATTTTTTGCCTATCAATCGTTAGCTTTTTACCGTGATTTGCCATTTGAACAAGAGGGAGTCTCTGTATTAAAGAAGTTTTTAAATTGCCTACCAGCAGATATACAGCATAATATTGCTCAAATACAAAATAAAATTGTATTCTGGACACCAGATAGACATTGTTCTTCTCCCTTGCTGAAAGAGCTATTTAACATAATTATAAACAATTCCGCTCTTACAATTCAATATTCATCAAAAAAAAGCCAAAGTATCCGCACAATTATCCCTGTTGGTCTATATGCAATGAATGGACTTTGGTACTGTCCAGCATATTGTTTAAAATCAAAATCTATCCGTGAATTTCGTGTAGACAGGATTGAAAAGATTGTAAATCTAGAAAATATAACAAGTTCAAAATACAATATTCCAAATTCAATACATGAATATCTTGAAAATTTAGAAGTTGCTAAAGATTATCATATTAAAATTCAACTGACAGATATAGGAGTAAAACGCTGTGAGACAGAATTTCTATTAGCAAAAGGTCTGACTATTTTTCCTGATGGAGGCTACATAGATATGTATATCTCAAAAACAACGCTAAACTGGGTAGCTGAATATTTCTTGTCATTTGGAAAAGAGGCCACAGTACTAGAACCAATTGAGCTTAAAACATTGATGAAATCAAAAGTTCAGGAGTTATATAATCATTACTGCAAAATAAATACTGGAATGTAATTTCAATGGATATCTCTAATAGAGACTACATTCTAGTGTTTTAGTTAATCCATATGAGGTAAGACTATAATTTATATTTGTTAATGTTTACATATTTCAATAGATAGATGGATAAAAATCCACATAAAAAATGAACACTAAATTAGAGTTCATTTTTAATATAACTTATTCATTTTTTATAAAATAAATTGATTATTCTTTTGTTGAAGTGTATGCAATCAATTTTTCAAAGTCTTCAATTGGCATTGGTTTTCCAAATAGATATCCTTGTGCCATGTCACATTTGACTTCCTTCAAGAGTTTAAACTGTGCTTCTGTCTCTACCCCTTCTGATATTACTTTCATACCCAATTCCTTTGCCATTTCTACAACTTTAGTAACAATTATTTTACTTCTCTTACTATTATATGTTTCCATGATAAATTTTTGGTCAAGTTTTAAAATATCCATAGGAATTTCTTTTAACATATTTAATGATGAATACCCTGAACCAAAATCATCCATAGATATTAAAAAGCCTATCTCTTTTAAACTATTCATTATATCAATTAAAATATCAAAATTATCAAATATAATACTTTCAGTTAATTCAAGTTCTATATATTTTGCAGGTATATTGTACTTGTCAATTATATTCTTATAGGTTTCTATAAAATTATTACAATATAAATGTATTCTTGAGACATTAACTGAAATAGTTAATGGGTTTATACCTGTATCAATCCATTTTCTAAGTTGTATACAAACTTCTTCTAGTACATATAAATCTAAATTTATTATAAAACCATTTTTCTCAAAAAATGGTATAAACTCATTTGGAGGAATTAATCCCTTATCACGACTTTTCCATCGTACAAGTGCTTCCGAACCTTGTATTTCTCCTGTATTTAGTTCTATTTTAGGTTGCAAATATACTATGAACTCTTTATTTTCTAAGCTTGAGAACATTGTATTTTCCATCTCTTTTTCTTTTATTTCTTGATCATGAATCTTGTTATCATAAAATGCATATGAACTTTTATGTCCTCCTTTTGCCATTTTATGAGGTATATTAGCTCTATCTATTATTGAGTTTATATCTTTATCTTCTGAAAGTATAAAGTATATTCCACAACTTAAAACTAATTTATATTTTTCTTCCTGATTACTATTAAATAAATCCAATTCTTTAAATATACATTCTAATC
>NZ_JAGWCS010000123.1:0-11636 GCF_020657705.1 Clostridioides sp. ZZV15-6598
GGTAAGCAATAAATATTACAAAATAAATATACAATTAAAAGGTTATAAATATATATAACTTTAATATTTGAAACTGTAGGAATATTTGTGAGAAACATAAAACAAATTTACCTACAGTTTTTAGTGTATAAAATCAGTAAAACAAGTTAGATTTTTACTGATTTTATTACATAAATCCAATAGCACAATTCATCTTTCTATAATATCTGGAGATTGGTCATACAATCTTATTTTTTATTGAGTATATTATAAAGTAATAGAACAATTAAAATACCGATTATCCTATTTTGCAACTCACACAATTATATATGAAAAACAAAAAATAATTAATATCAAATTCATAATTTTAAGGCTTAATGCATATAATTATATGTCGGTTAAAGGCGTATGAAAATAAAAGGAATTCATAAGTTATATGTTGTATAGATATTGTAGATGTAATATGTAAGAAATTTCAGCACTATTTATATTCTGTACAAAAAGATATTTGAAGGGAGATTGAAAATGGGAATATTAGAAGGAGCTGCAATGATAAGAGAAATTGCAATTAAAATAGCCAAAGAAAAAGGTATTACAGAACAAAAGGCATGGCCTGAAGCTGTAAAAGAATTTAAAGAAAAATATGAACTTGTATTATAAATTTTGATTATAAAAAACTGTCTTGATTTCATTGAGGCAGTTTTCATATTTTATGATAAAAGTTTTTTAAAAGAGTTTAATGAAATAGGATTTAGCTATTAAAAAAATAATTTGAATTTTATTTTTATATGTAAAATAAATTTGTTTTTAATACTATTTTTAAGGTATAAATCTTATATACTAAAGATAAGATTTGGAGGGATTTAGTTTGGAAAATAAACTTGAAAATAGATGTTCATGGCAAGAGTATTTTATGAGATTATGTGAGACAGTAGCTGAAAGAGGTACTTGTGACAGAGCTTATGTGGGAGCTATCATTGTCAATTCAGAAAACAGAATCGTATCTACTGGATATAATGGTAGTATATCTGGAGATAATCACTGTAGTGAAGTTGGTCATGAGATAAGAGATGGACATTGTATCAGAACCATTCACGCCGAACAAAATGCTCTTTACTATTGTGCTAAAGAAGGCATATCAGTTAAAGATTGTTCTATTTATGTAACTCATTTTCCTTGTTTAAATTGTACTAAGGCTATAATTCAATCTGGAATTAAACATATATATTATAAAACTGGATATAGGGTGGATGAATATGCCTTGAGATTATTACAATCAAGCAATGTGTTATATACAAAATTACAATTTTAATACTTGCTACCTATTATTCTGTAATTTTACAAAATATTTTATATTATACAATTATAGTATAAAAAGAAACAAAATTTTAAATTGTGCATATATTAAATAGAAGTTAAATTTAATTATAAAGGAGATGTATAATTTGAAAGTAGTAGTAATACCAGGGCACACTTTAACTGGAAAAGGTACAGGAGCTGTTGGATATATAAATGAAAGTAAAGAAACAAGAATAATGAATGATTTAATAGTTAAATGGCTTAAATTAGGAGGGGCTACTGTTTATACAGGAAAAGTTGATGAATCAAATAATCATCTAGCTGACCAATGTGCCATAGCAAATAAACAAGAAGCTGATTTAGCTGTTCAGATTCATTTTAATGCAAATGTTACAACTTCATCCCCAGAAGGTACAGAAACTATATATAAATCTAGTAATGGAAAAGCATACGCAGAAAAGGTAAATGCTAAATTAGCTACAGTATTTAAAAATAGAGGTGCAAAATCTGATGTTAGAGGTCTTTATTGGCTTAATAATACTGACGCAATAGCGATACTAATAGAAGTATGTTTTGTAGATAGTAAAGCAGATACAGATTACTATGTTAATAATAAAGATAAAATTGCAAAGTTAATAGCAGAAGGAATATTAAATAAATCTATATCAAATTCTCAAGGGGGAGATAAAGTGTATGAAAATGTAATAGTTTATAAGGGGGACGCTGATAAAATAGCTGCTCAAATTTTATACTGGCAATTGAAAGATGCTTTAGTAATAGAAGCATCTAGCTATAAACAAGGTTTAGGCAAAAAAGTTTATGTTGTAGGCGGAGAAGCTAATAATCTTGTAAAAGGTGATGTAATAATAAATGGTGCTGATAGATATGAAACTGTAAAATTAGCATTAAGACAAATAGGTAAGTTATAAAATAGATATTATTTTATAAATATATAATAAAAAGATGTATCTACTTATTATGTTTATTCATCGATAGATACATCTTTATTTATTTGTACTTTATAAAGTATTTTCTGGAAAATTAGTTTAGTAAAGTTTTAAATTCACAGAAATACTAAAGCTTATAGTATTAATATTTTTTATCTGAAAAAATATTTTTAATTATAGTCAATATATCAACTATGACATCCATATTTGATTTAACACTGTCTTTAGTAACAAGGAAGTCTGCTGTAACTTCAGTAACAGCTTCTGTTACATCCTTCATATTCTCGCCAACTTCTCCAAAACTATCTACAACACTAGGAAGATTATTTAAAGTTGTATTTATATTTTGAGTGTTTTCATTTAATACATTTCCAACATTGTTTAAAATCTTATGTAATTTAGCAAGTACAATAATTAAATAAATTAAAGCAATACACCCAAGTATAGCTAATAATACATATATTATACTAATATTAATTGTTATTGTGTTATTCATTATTATTCCTCAGTGACACTTACTGGTTCAACAATGTCTATTACTCTATCTTCCTCGCTAGAATCTTCAACACGTTTTTTATTATCTATATAATTTCTTATTTTTTGCTTTGATTCAATAAAATTTCCTTTTCTGTCTTCTAATTTTTCAGACATCTTACCTTTTACATCCACTGTTCTCATGTTTATTTTATCAGCAATTTGTTGAGATGCATCCTTTATGTCTTCTCTTGTTTCTTTTCCTGATTTAGGTGCTAGTAATACTCCTCCAACTGCACCAGTAACAGCTCCTAATACGACACCAGCTGTTGCAATTTTAGCCTGTTTGGCTTTTTCAGCTTTTTGTTTAGCTTTTCTTTTATCTTCTATTTTTTTTGATAAACTCATATCCAATCGCTCCTTATTATGATATTTTTAAATATTATAATACATTTTTTTCCATAATGATATAGTTTCTAACTAAATTTTTAAAAACTAATAAAAAATTCTTTCTAATATTTATTTATATATAGATAATAAGAATCCTAAATCACGTTCCAAAAACTCTATGATATAAATATCTGAAAAACTCTTTAATATAAGTCCTCTACTCTTTCGCTGTCTATTAAAAATTTTGATACAGTTTCTAAATACAATTCTTTATTAGCGTTTAAACATCTTATTTCTTTTGTGCTAAATATCCCCATATTTTTTCATCCTTTTAAATAAATTACTTTAAAAAAACAATAAGAGAGGAATTAATCCTCTCTTTTAAATTTAATTAGATTTGGCAGGGCGGCGTATCCTGCATCTCTATTAACTACCTTTATAAGCAGCGTATTGGGTGCCTTTTCCAACCTCAAATCTAATTAATAAATATTTACATATATATTTATATTATAACTTATTTTATAATGTTTTTCAATACTTTAGGAAAAATTAATAATATTATGTTAACTATCATATTGTAATACTCTTCCACTACTAATTCTACTTTCTAATTTTGCTTCTTTTATGGCATATAGTGAAGAGACATATAGATATCCCTTTTTTGTATCTAGTTCTGTAGCGACTAATATATAATCATCAAGTTTTTTTACAAATTCTACACTTTTACCAGGTTTTTTAGGATGACTTCCTATATATTCAGGAGATTTGAGCACTGTTTTTATAGTTTCTAGTATATCGTTAAAAATGTCTTTACTTAATTGACCTCTATGTTTTTTCTTTATATGTTTTATAACACCAGAAGAAGCATAAATTTTACCAGTATATTTAATTCCAGCGAGTTCAGCTAATTCTTCATCTATGATTCCAACAACTTTGTCTGTAGACATATAAAGCACATTCCTTTCTAAGATAATTTACTGCTAAAATTATTAAAATTAAATATCTATATTTAAAGTATAGTTTATTCGAAAAAGAAAAGATAGTATAATATAGTTTTTTCATATCTGACTTTATATAACCTCTTTTTATATGATTTATAAATGGTAACTAAGACTCTATTTTCAAATTATTTTTGGAAAATTTTTAGTTTTTTAAGCTTATATTATATATATATAATTTTTTACTTGAAAATATATATATTCTGAATTATTATAATAGTAAGAATTAAAATAAAATTAGGCAAAACTAGGGAAATCTAGTGACGCAAAGCTATAGGGGCTAAAATTTAAAAATCAAGCCAGCCAGTTGCCGAAAAAAGAAAAACTTTTTTTGTTATGAAAGATACTCTTTTTAGTATCTTTTTATTTATGGGAGGTAGTAAAGTGTTTAAAGATAAATGCGATGAATGTATTCATATAATGACTGCATATATCGCTAATATAAAAGAATATTGTTCATTTATTGAGACACAATTAAAAGATTTTATAATTAAATATGGCGAAAGTATAGTAGAATTTTGTCTACACAGGATAATGATACTATTATGTGAATGTGGGTTGGTTTAAAAAATTGCGACAATCTTTAGATTGTTGCTTTTTCGGGTTAATCTATTGCTTCATTTAATAAAAATATTTTCTTTTAAAGTTTTCTATGATAATATTATTTTTATATATCAAATAAATTGCCAATAGGAGGAAATTATGAACGCTCAACAAGAAGTATATAAAAAATTGGATGAATTAAATATATCTTATGAAATTGTAAATCATCCTGCAGTCTATACGATTGATGAAATGGAACAATTAAAAACGCTACAAATGGAGTTTGTTGTAAAAAATTTATTCCTTCGTGATTCTAAAGGTAAAGAACACTTTTTAGTTGTATTAGGTAAGGATAAAAAAGCAGATTTAAAGGATATACGCCAAAAAATTGATAGTAAACCTCTTAGTTTTGCTTCTGAGGAGAGACTTGAAAAGTATCTAAAACTTACTAAGGGAGCTGTAACACCTTTTGGTATACTAAATGATACCGATGCTATTGTAAAAATTGTATTTGATAAAGATTTATTAAAAATGGATAAAATAGGTATACATCCAAATGACAATACTGCTACTGTATTTTTAAAATTTGAAGATTTAAAAAGGCTTCTAGAAGAAAATGGAAATGAAATATACTATGTAGAGGTATAAGTCTATTATCTTACATATAATAAAAAATAGATAAAGGAGATGTCTCAAAATAAAAATTTGAGTCATCTCCTTTTTTATACATTTTCTATTAAGTCATATCATCCCTAAGCGCATCAATAATATTTTCTCTTTTTATCTTACTAGTGGCATACAGCATTGTAATGAACACTATAAAGAGAACAGCAAACACGCTGATTCCGATACTGACCCATGGAAGTACAAAATCTATATCGTCCGTTACCATTCCTTTATGAATTAGCCAAGAAGAAATTACCGCTATTGGAAGTCCAAAGAGCAATGCCCTCATGCCATAAAAGGCACATTCAAAATTCATCATCTTCTGAAAATCGCGTTCAGACATTCCCACAGAGCGAAGCATTGCAAGTTCACGACGACGCAACTTAATATTAGTGGAAATTGTGTTAAACACATTGGCTACCGCAATTAGCGAGATCATAATGATAAAAGTATAGGCGAACACGTTGGCAATGAAGATGTAATTGCGGTTCTCGTCCATCATTCCATACATATTGTACAGGTTGTACTCGGCAGTAATTCCCTCACTCTCGATAATCTTCTCCATTTCTGCAACTGACTGAGTTGGATTCTTTGATTGAAAGCTCAGACTTTTAATTCCTGTAGAAGCATTTGGAGTCTCAAACGCATTTTTGACTGAATAAGGTGCCAGTACCCTGAAGTAGGCTTTCTTCATCTTGGAGTTTCTGTTGTCTGGTGGAGAATCGGGTGGCACGACTTTTACAAATGTAATGTTTACATTTTGCTTATTGACCATCTTCGATTTTTCATCAGTTTTAGGAGTAAGGTCAACATTCATAGAAGAATTCGTGAAGATATCAATAGTATGGTCATCCTTCACCATCATGGAAACAGCAATCATTTTTGCATTTTGCCCAGTATATTCTTCTATAGGCAATCCCAAACCTTTGATAATATTCAGATAAGTGCTGTCATCAAGAAACTGCATATCTACTGGCATATCAACCGTTTCATATGACGAATGTGATCCCTCATAGTTCAAGTAATCATCTGTAAGTTCACTTACTTTAGCAACGCATGAATAAGTCATAAGTTCTTGATACAAGCCTTCGTAAACACCATTGGCAGTCTTCAGCTTATTGTAAAGCTGCAGCATTTTGCTGTCGTTCATATCCTGCGTGGAAAAAATGATATCTTGGTCAGTAACCTCTGATGCCTGATTTGAAACCTGTTTCAGATCTGCTACCAAAGCACTGGTCGATATGAACAGCACTATGCTTAAAACAAGCGACAGCACTATGCTACGATAGCGTTTCTTGTTTCTTTTAAAATTTTTCAGTGCAAGAGTTCCCTCCAGACCGTAAATACGCTGTGACAGCTTTGATATGTTCACGGCTTTGGATTCGATTTTTACCTCGTTCGTCTGGCGAATACACTCCATCACTGGTTTACTGGCAGCCTTTCTGGCTGGAATATAGGCCGATATCAAGATGGTAATCATGCTGACCACTGCTGCAACGACGATTGCCGGGATAGACAATGTCAAGGTCAAAGGGACGTTGGTGTAGAGAACATTTGCGAAATTTTTGGCGATAACAGAAATCACAAGCCCAATACTGACTATGCCAACTGCAACACCAATCGGTATACCAACAGCACCAATGCAAAGACCTTCAAACAGCACCGAATTACGCAGTTGCTTTGCTGTGGCTCCAACAGATGAAAGGATTCCAAACTGCTGTGTGCGTTCGTTCAACGACATGTTAAACGAATTATAGATTAGAAAAATTGAGCCGAGCATGATGATAGCTACCACAATACCACCAACTGAGTACAAAAGCATATTGAACAAGTTGTTGTCGGAAACTCCCATAAAACGCAACACATTATCATTTAAAACGTAAGCATGGTCTCCGGTGTCGCTTATATATGAATGAACCTGACGTGGATTTTTCAACGTAACAAACATGCTAAGACTGTCAGCTTTTACTTGTGCATCCGCTTTGGTTATCAAGGTATATCCTGGTGCGGAAGAGTCCTCAAAGACTGGCTTTCGACAGGTACCGACAACTGTATAGCTTCTCTCGCCTTGTGAAACAAGAGTTTCATCTCCAGCAGTGTATGGGTCACTCTGACTAAGCTTTTCGTTTCCATTCATTCGCTTTCCCACAGGCAAGGAAATAGTATCGCCCACCGCTAATTTGACACCACCGTCTGTTGCAACTTTCCCCGAAACAAGAATCTCCCCACTGTTTTTAGGTAATCTACCAGAAATCAAAGTTGTAGGCAAAGTATCAAAGGCTTTTTCGCTGAATCCAGCTATAAAAAGATATGGTTTGTTCGGATTTCTGCTACCATCAAGAGTTGCATAGCCGATATTTTCAAATGTTGAGGTATTTGCAACTTCATCATTGTTTGTCTGTTCCTGTACGAAAGAAGGATTAACATCCAAAAACTCAACGTGCCAATCACCGTATTTCTCAATCGAGCCATTTACCATATAGTTTTGCAGGGAAACGGCAAGTGTAGCGACTGCTGTAATCATGGCGGCAGACAGAACAACTCCGATAACTGTTACAATGGTTCGTGTACGTCTCTTTTTCATGTTTTGCAGGGCAACTTTGTTAAAAATGTTCATGACCGTATCTACCTCCTCTCATCTCGCGTCACTTTGCCATCTGATATACAGATAATGCGGTCTGCTTGCAGGGCGATATTTTCGTCATGCGTGACGATGATAAGGGTTTGACGATATTTTTTATTGCTTAATTTAAGTAAATTGATAATTTCATGTCCATTTCGGCTATCCAAACTGCCTGTGGGTTCGTCAGCAAGCATGACCGCTGGGGCGTTCATCAAAGCGCGTCCTATGGAAACACGCTGTTGCTGACCGCCAGAAAGCTGATTAGGTAAATGTGTTTTGCGGTCTTTTAGGCCAAGCAGATCCATCAATTCATTCAAGCGTTCCTCGTTGACCTTTCGCTTGTCCATCAGTATAGGCAAAGTGATGTTTTCCACAACATTCAAAGTGGGAATAAGGTTGTGAAACTGGTAAATCAGTCCGACTTGTCGTCTGCGGAAAATGGCTAGCTTTTCATTACTTTTGGCATATACATCCTGCCCATCCAAATACACCTTTCCGCTTGTTGGTACGTCCACGCCACCAATAATGTGAAGCAATGTGGATTTGCCAGAGCCAGAGGAACCGATAATTGCGGTAAATTCGCCCTTTTCTATTGTGAGTGAAACATTGTCAAGTGCGGTAACTTGGTTCTCGCCCTTACCATACACCTTGCATAGATTTTCAATTTTTAAGAACTCCATTATGTAAGTCTCCTTTCTTATGGCTTACCCCTATAATATAACTTTCAACTTACATCTTTGTGACTTTCAGGTGAGAGATTAGTCACTTTGGGAAACGAATGACAAATATCGCCCCTCCGTTTAGGTGATTTTTTGCAGTAATAGTCCCTCCCTGACGTGTTATAATTGTCTTGCAAAGAGCCAATCCAATGCCGTATCCTGTAGCATCTGTGTTTTTACCACGATAAAACCTGTCAAACAACCATGGTAAATCTTCTTTTTCAAAGCCAACACCATTGTCGTGGATAGCAATCTCAGTAAACAATGGGTTATCCTCACAAACAATCTCAATCTTACCATTATCGCCTACACTTTCTATACAATTTTTGAGAATGTTTTGAATTGCTTCAGAAAGCCAACCTGAATCTCCTTGAATAATCATTCCTTTTGGCACATTTATTTGCAAAGCAATATCGTGTAGCTCAATTGGAATCAGGAATGGGCGAAGTCCATTGTATATCAAGTTGTTCACATCTATTTGCTCACTTTTAAAAACTACAATGCCTGCATCCAAACGAGATAATTTCAATAGGGAAGTAATCAGCCAATCCATCTGTACAAACAATTCCTCTGTTTCTCGCAACAATACTTTTCGTTCATTTTCATCAGGGTTATTTGCTAACAATGACATAATAATGTTCGCAGATGTGAGAGGAGTACGGAGTTGGTGGGCTATGTCAGCCAACGAATCGGCAAGATGTTCTTTTTCTTTTTTCAGCGCATCGTTTTGTTCTCGAATACACAGAGTCATTTTTGTTATCTCGCTGTGCAGAATGGAAAGTTCGCCCTCATCCGATTCACCAATATACAGATGGTCAGCATTATGAAGCACAAGATCGATTTGATTTGAAATCTGTGCAATGCTTTTATATCGGGCTTTGGTAAAGGCGAAAAACACTGTGCCAAAGGCAGCAACAGAAGCAATGGTAAGGATTCCCGCCATCGTATTTATTACAAATCCAAGTGTTACAGTAGTGATGGCCATTAAAGAAAATAAAATTATAAATTGTTTAAACTCTCTGTTCCGAAGCATACCCGCCCCCCAATCTATACCCTGTCCCACGAACAGTCAGAATTATTTGTGGGCTTGCTGGATCGCTCTCTATCTTTTCCCTCAAACGTTTTATGTACACAGTCAATGTATTGTCATTTACAAACTCACCTGCCGCATCCCATAATTCGTCGAGTAGTCTACTCCTTGTGATAATACTTTTTGGGTTACTAATAAACACCAACAACAAGCGGTATTCTAAAGCTGAAAGAAAAACCTCATTGCCGTTTTTTTTCACAACCCCACTTGCCATATCGACATGAAGCCCACAGATTTCAAAAGCTGATTCCGAACGTCCACTTTTTCGTAGGGCAGTTCCAATTCGTGCAATCAATTCACGGGGACGAAAAGGCTTGGTGATATAGTCATCTGCGCCTATGTTCAGTCCAGTGACAACACTCGCCTCATCTCCGGAAGCCGTCAGAAAGATAACAGGAATATCTTGCATTTCTTTGATTTCCGTACAAACTGTAAAGCCATTTCCATCAGGCAAGGAAATATCAATCAACGCTAAGTCAAATTTATTACTGGCAAGCGTGGCAATGGCTTCACCACGAGTAGGGGCATGGGTAACTGTAAATCCCTCCGAGTGTAGCAAAAGTATAAGATTTTTAGCGATTGCCTTATCGTCCTCAACTAAAAATATACGTTTCATTTATTTTCACCATCCTTTACATCCCTGCTCCTACTATTGTCTGTCAACAAGAATAAGGCAAGTATTTCTTTTTTTTTAGCTAATTTAATCTGCCCAGCAGAGTAATGGTACATTACCATTCTGTATGCAACTTCCCAGTTTTTGGCTGCTTCTTTTGTTGTTATATAATCCATGCATAACACCTCCATTGCTTTATTATATTTATTTTAATGGAAATATACAAGTTGAGGTATAAAGCAAAAACATAAGCATAGAAAGAAGTTCAATCTACCATATAGACTAAAGATGTCCAAATTTGTGCCAATTCATCCATAATCACTTGCAACCAAAATTCTACTATTTTTTATTACTTTTTCCTTGCAGAAACAAGTAACATCATAGGTCTACGTAATTCATCTTTCATTTCAGGAATTGTATTTAATAATTTCTCTTCTGGTTGAGGTTCAATGATTTCTAATATCTCAAATCCAGTTTTAACTAAAGTATTTAGATAAGTAGTTAATGTTTTATGATATTTTATAACTTCTTCCCCTAAAAAATTTGATTTTCGAAGTCCCTCTGTAAAATAGTTATCTACTGGCCAGTGTAAATTGTTTCCATCTTCATCACAGTACCATTCTTGAGTACCATATGCAGTGAATATAGGATGTTCAACCGAAAATACAAAATCTCCTCCCCTCGAAAGACAATTGCTTATATTTTTACATATATCTTCAAATGATTGAATATAATGAAAAGCCAAAGAGCTAATTACTACATCAAATGAATCTTTTGGGAAGTCAATATCCTCAATAGGCATACATATGTATTTTATATTATCAAATTTGGTTTTATTTCTTGCTTCTTTTAGCATCTTTTCTGAAATATCAATTCCAATAGCAGACTCTGCACCATTTTCAACTGCATATTGACAGTGCCATCCAAAACCGCACCCTAAATCTAATATTCGCTTTCCTTTAAAATCAGGTAGCATTTTTTTTAGAGTATGCCATTCTCCAGCACCTTCAAGCCCTTTTTTAGAGCGATCCATATTACTGTATTTGTCAAAAAATTCATCATTGTCATATTTATTTTGTTTCATTTAATTTCCTCCATTTTAACTGTACTTGTTTAACTATATTCGTTAGAATATAAAATGTAAATTTTCACTACCTTACATAAAATATTTTTAAATTTATAGAATTAAATTATTGTTTATATGAATTAATTTAATGTCTATTATTAATAGATTTTATATCTACATAATTTATATAAAAATATTATTGTTTTAATTTTATATCTTAATTTACAAA
>NZ_JAGWCS010000124.1:0-11537 GCF_020657705.1 Clostridioides sp. ZZV15-6598
AAGCTTGGTCGGTAGCGTCAGAAGATTATAAGAAACAGATTTTAACCAAGATGGATTTCCAGGTACAAATATTCTTTTACCAAATTTTGAAGTATATTCATCTAAAGCTTTCTCAATAAGTTCATTATTATCTTTAAAAGAAGTAGCATTTTTTATAGTTTCAAGATTTTGGCTAAATGGGCAAGCAGATATACACATACCACAGTCTGTACCTAAATATCTCCACTTAATATAACATGTTTCATGTTCAATCACCCAATTATATTTTCCATCATCACCAATTTTAATATCATTAGAAAGTGAATGAGAAGGACAATTAAAAGAACATTTTTTACATGCTTTACAAAAGTCTTCAAGCCCAAAATCAACATATTCATCTTCTATAAGTGGAATGTCTGTAGTAACGACACCTAGTCTAAGTCTAGAACCATAATCTTTATTTGTAAGTATTGCATTTCTTCCTATATCACCTAATCCAGCATCACGAGCTATAAAAACAGGCATTACTAGATAATTAGCATCCATATGATTTCTAGCATCATATCCTAGATTCCTTATGTAGTAACTTAAAATCATACCAACGATAGATGCATCTACATAACATTTTGAAGTTTCTATAACTTCACATATCATTGGGGCTCTGTTTATCATTTCTTTATCCATTTCACATCCAAATACAATTGCATATTTATGAGATAGATTAACTTCTTCACCATAGTTTTCTTCATGTCTACCTCTATTTGTGTAAATATGATAGTCTTTTAATCTAGTTATACCAACCACAGAAGCTCCATATTGCTTTGCAAACCCTTTTATCTTTTTAGTCATCGACTTTGCATCTACATCTACTTTAGTGTCAGAAATTTTTCCTTCACATAGTGATTTTATATCAGATAAAAAGTCAAATGCACTACTTGCCATTGGAGAATTTATCTCATTATAAGTCATAGTTCCTTCACTACATAAATTTGGTCTACTTCTTATACTATCATCAACTTCTTTTTTTTCAGGATTTTTCTCATAATAGTCATTATAAGCAAAACCATTCTTTTTATAATTTGCTCTTGCAAACATAGTATTTCTTTCATCAACCCTTTTCAATTCTATTCCCCCTAGTAAAAGTATAATTAAATCATATAATCTTATCCTTACATAACTTAATTATATAAGAATAAGGTTATATTTTCAATTTAAGCGTCGTTAAATTAAATAATATGTATTTATATATCTTTTATAATATATTTACATATAAATTATATTAATAATAAAAAATTTAATAATAAATATGATTTATTGTCTTTAAATGGTGTGTATTGACATATTGTAAAAAATCTTATTATAATAAATATACTAACAATTAATAAAAATTGATAAAGAAGGAAGTGAATTTATATGTCAAGAAATAAGCATTCTGATAAGATAAGAAATCAGATATTAGAAGTTGCATGGAAAATATTTGAAGAAAGTGACTATGACGATGTAACCATGCAACAAATCGTGGATACTCTTGATATATCTAAAGAATCTGTATACTATCATTTTAAAGATAAAGAAGTCCTGTTCGAAGAGATTATATCAAGTAATTTAAAAGTAGAAATGGAAAATTTAAAATTAATATTAAATAATCCTGGCTTTACGATTAGAGAAAAAGTATCTGCATTTGTCCTATATATATCTAGTTCAGAAATAAGGAAAAAGTTGATTGATTATATGTGCTCTCAAAAAAAACCTACCTTCTTTATAAAGAGTATACGAGCATCCGCTCTTGAAATGACTCCTTTATTATCTTGCTTAATAAAACAAGGTATTGAGGAAGGAATTTTTAAAACTGATTATCCAGATGAAATGTCTGAAGTATTTATAATATTAATAAATATTTGGTTAGACCCAGTATTATTTAGTGAAAGTACAGAAAAACATTTCAAACGTATTGAATGTCTGGCTAATTTATTAAGTGCAAGTGGTGTACCTATTATAACTGATAGTGATTTAAAATCAATTAAAGCATTTTATAGAGACTGTTTTAAGGATAAATAGTCTATAAACAAAAAACTGTAACTAGATTTGAGAAAAAGCAAATTTAATTACAGTTTTTTTAGTAAAATAAGTGTATCAATATATTTTTTAACAAAAGATAAGAAGAAAATACTGTTTTAAAAGTTTAAAAATAAAAATATAAGGAGGAGAAAATTGAATTTATTAATTATTGAAGATGATACAAGTTTAAATGAGGGTCTTTTTTATGCTTTTGAAAGTGAAGGATTTAATGTTTTAAAAGTTTATACAAAACAAGAAGGCCTACATGTATTTAATAATAAAAATATAGATTTTATAATTTTAGATTGTAACTTGCCAGATGGAAATGGATTTGATGTATGTAAGCAAATACGGGAAAAGTCAGATATACCAATTATAATGCTTACTGCAAGAGATTCGGAAATTGATGAGGTAACAGGATTAGAAATAGGTTTAGATGATTATATTACAAAACCATTTTCTTTATCTGTATTAAAAGCGAGGGTAAAAGTAGCAATAAGAAAAAAATCAAATAATAAAGTACTGTATTCTAATGGTATAAAACTAGACCAAAAGTTATTAAAGGTATATAAAAATGAAGTAGATTTGGAGCTTAGTGCTGTAGAATATAAGCTAATTAATTATTTAATTGAGAATAAAGGGCAAATATTATTGAAGGAACAAATTTTACATCATATATGGGATAGTGAAGAAAATTATGTTGATGAGAATATTGTATCTGTAAATATAAGAAGACTTAGAATGAAGGTAGAAGATAATCCGTCTAATCCAAAGTATATAAAAACAGCTTATGGAATGGGATATCTATGGAATGAGGTAGAATAATATGTTGGTCCTATTTTTTGCAATATGTATGATAATTATATCTATAATAACTATTAAAAAAAGTCAAAATACATGTGATGAATTGAGTCTAATGCTAAATCAATTATTGGAAGGTAAAGAAGTTTCTTATCCAGATACAAAAGATACAAGAGTGTCAAAGATTTCTTATCAAATAAAAAAAGTTAAAGATATGATAGAGATAGAGGTAGAGCAGTCAAAATCAGAAAAGGAAGCAATTAAAAGTTTAATTTCAAATATGTCACATCAATTAAAAACACCACTTTCAAATATTACCATTTACTCTGAACTTTTAGAAAATATGAATCTTCCTACATCAAAAAAAGTAGAGTTTTTACAAAAAATGAAAAATCAAACTTTTAAAATTGATTGGTTGTTGGAATCACTATTTAAAATGACTAAATTAGAAGATGGAGTTATTGAATTTGAAGCAGAAGAACTGCTTATTAAAGATACTATTGTTCAAAGTATCAGTACTGTTTTTAATAAAGCAGAAGCTAAAAACATAAAAATAAATTTAGAAACATTTTTAGATGTAAAGTTATTTCATAATAAGAAATGGACTATAGAAGCAATTGTAAATGTCTTAGAAAATGCAATAAAATATTCACCATCAAATAGTATAATTACTATTTCTGTAGAAAAAATGGAACTATATACTAAAATTATAATCAAAGATGAAGGAATAGGTATTGATAGTAAAGAATTGAACAATATTTTTAAAAGATTTTATAGAAGTAAAAATGTTGAAAATCAAAATGGTACAGGAATTGGTCTATATCTTACAAGATTAATTTTAGAAAAAGAAAATGGGAATATTATAGTAGAATCCAAATTAGGAAGTGGAAGTTGTTTTAGTATCTTCTTACAAAACTGTAAGAGTTTAAATTAACTTTGTAGGATGAGTGTAATTATCGTCACTTACAATATTTTATAAGAACTTATATTTTAAGTTATATTGAAAGGAGAAATAAAATGAGTATATTAGTGACGAATCATTTAGTAAAACACTATGGAGAAGATGAAAACAAGGTCAATGCACTAAATGGAGTAAGCATAGAAATTGAAAAGGCTACATTTACTGCTATAGTTGGAACTTCTGGGTCTGGTAAAAGTACATTATTAAACATTATAGGCGGGCTGGATAACCCCTCATCAGGAGATGTAATAATTAAGGGTAAAAACATATCTAAACTAAGAAAAAAGGATTTAACTGTATTTAGAAGAAGGAATATAGGTTTTATATTTCAAAATTACAGTTTAATACCAGTATTAAATGTCTATGATAATATTGCTCTTCCTGTTACATTAGATAAAGGAAGTTATATAGACCATGACTATATTAAAATGTTAATGAATACATTGGGTATCTGGGACAAACGTCTAAAATTTCCAAGTGAACTTTCTGGTGGACAACAACAGAGAGTAGCAATTGCAAGAGCCTTAGCAAATAAACCTGCACTTATACTAGCTGATGAACCAACAGGAAATCTCGATAGTAAGACTACAATGGAAGTAGTATGTTTATTAAAAGAAAGTAGTGCAAAATTTCACCAAACAATACTTATGGTAACACATAATGAAAATATAGCACAAATATGCGATTCTATTATACATATTGAAGATGGAATTGTAGTAAATAATGGTGGTGAAATACTATGATATCTTTAATGAAGTTTGCAATTCAATATATTAAACATTATAAAAAACAATCTATATCTATAATTTTAAGTATTGTACTATCAGTAGCCTTATTATCAGGAATTGGTTCTTTAGTACATAGTGCAAATAAAAGTAGAATTGAAAAAATAAGAGAAGATAATGGAGATTATCATTTTTATTTTAAGGTAGACAATAAACAACTACAAAGAATTAAGAAAAACAAAAAATCAAATGAATATACTGTAAATAGACTTGGTATCACAAATACTAAAGGTTCTATAGATGAACCTTTCATTATGAATTTTTTAAATGTGGATTCATCTTATTTAGATATGACAGGTAGAAAATTATTGAAAGGAAAACTTCCTAGCAAAGAAGGAGAAATAGCACTTGATACCTATTCATTAAATAATTTAAATCTAAAAGAAAAAATTGGAACGGAGATAAAATTAGATGGAAAAACTTATAAATTATGTGGGATTTTATCTGATCTTTTAAATCCAAAAACTACTTTAGAGGGCTTTGTAGATAGTTCTACATTTTCTAAAGAAAATGGTAATTATATAGTTTATGTAAAATTTGATGAAAATAAAAATATAAGAAAACAAAGTTCTAGATTTATGAGAGAATTTAATATATCGAAAAAAAGTTCCCATGTAAACTGGAACTTATCGAGTGAATTTGGTGTAAAACCTCCAATAACTTTTGAAAGATATAGTATATTTCAATTTTTAAATTCTTTAAAGTTAAATACAAATGCAATTATTTTGATTATTGGAATATTTAGTGCAGCAGCAATATATAGTATTTTCCATGTTTCTATACTTCAAAGAGTATCACAATATGGTGTTTTAGAAGTGTTAGGTGCTAACAATAAGCAACTTTTACTACTCTTGTTTTTAGAATTATTTTTACTTTTCATCATAGGTTTTCCTATAGGATGTATTTTAGGAATAGGAGTAGCTTCAACAATACATCAACAATTTCCTCATATATTCTTAGGTAGTGATATTATTCCAGGGTCATTTTTTATAAGTGAAAAATCTATTTACTTAGGATTTTTGTTTTTAGCATTATTGCTAATTTTAATCACTATACGAGTTGTATATAAACTAAACAAATATTCTAGTATTGAGTCAATGAAAAATTTTGAAGTTACTAATAAACAAAATAGAGAGATAAAAAGTATAAAGTTTTCTAACATGACAGCAGTATTATCTCATAAATATATGACTCAAAAAAAAGGAATGTTTATAGGAATTTTGTGTTCATTAGCACTTGGGGGAATTATTTTTCTATGTTCTAGCTATTCTATACAACTTACTAGAGATAATAATGAACTTACAATGAAGGCTGATGATGGTTTAAATTCTGATTATCAAATAGCTATGCAAACAACGGATTTTGATATAGGAATACCAAAAGATAAAATTTCAAAACTAAACGAAGTAGAAGGGGTATCAAGTATTTATCCAGTAAGGTATTTTTTTGGAGGTATACACATTAGAGACGAACAATTACTTTGGAAAAACTTCTTTAAACCTATTGAAAAAGATTACAGAATAAAGAATTTTTTCAATGGAATTTGCACTAAACAAAGTGATGGGGGGCATCTCTTAAAGACAAATATCTATGGATATAATGCTGACATGTTAAAAGGATTAAATCCTTATATTATTGATGGAAAAATTGATAATTCTGACATGGTTAAAAACAATAAAGTGATTGTTAGACTTCCTATGGATGGTACTGGTATATATGGTGCAGTTGACATAAAGCCAGGAGATACTATCAAAGTTAAAGTTCCAAAAACAATGAAACCTGCAGATGATACTATTAAGTTTAAAGAAGAAGATAAAGATAATTATACAGTAAAAGAATTTGTAGTTGCTGCTACGGTAAAACGTGTAATGGCAAATAATATATACTTTATTGGTGATTATGGTATGGATATAGTTATGACAAATGAACAAATGGAAAGTAATTTCAATATCATAAATTACAATATGGCCAGTATAAAAAAGACGAAAGAAAGCAATAGCTTGGAAGTGGCTAAAGAAATAAAAAATGTTATACATAATATAAAACGATGTATTGTGACAGATTATACTATTGCTATTGAAAAAAATAATGTTTATTTGAATCAAAAATTACTGTTTATATATGGTATTGTATTTGTACTTCTAAGCATAAGCTTGTTTCATATTATCAATACAGTGAGTTATTTAGTTTTTTCAAGAAGACATGAATTTGGAATTTTAAGAGCTATGGGAATCACAGATAATAAGTTTTTGTTTATGATGATGAGGGAAGGTTTCTTATATGGATTATATGCAAGTATTATAATGGTAACTGGAAGTATTATTGGGCAATCCATGATTTATTTTATAGTAAAACGTGTATATTTATATATAAATCCAGTCTTTAATATAAATATTTCTCTATACATGAGTATGATTATTTTAAATATTACTATTAGTATTATTGCAGTTATCATTCCAGTAAAACAAATATTAAAGAGTGATATTATTTCAGAAATAAATAGAGATTAAAATTTTTAATAAAGATTAATAAATTAAACTATGTAAATATTAAATAACCTCTTAATTGATATACCGTAAAGTTATATCAGTTAAGAGGTTTATATTAGTTTTTAATCTAAATAAATTACATAAAATGCCTTAAAATATATTATTTTGTATAGTTATCAAAATAACCTTGTATGTAAATAATAGGAGTACCTTTATCTCCACTTCCAGAAGTTAAATCTGCTAAAGAACCTATAAGATCTGTAAGTCTTCTTGGAGTAGTACCTTGAGAAACCATATTTCCTGTTAAATCATCAGATTTATTATCTTTTTCAACTATGTATTTTGAAATTGCTTCTTTTAACTCATCACCAGATAAGTCAGCAAAGTCATTATCAGCTAAATATTTTAGTTTTATCTCATTTGGAGTCCCTTCTAAGCCTTTTGTATAAGCAGGAGAAACTACTGGGTCAGCTAGCTCCCATATTTTTCCTACAGGGTCTTTGAAAGCTCCATCTCCATAAACCATTACTTCTACATTTTTACCTGTAATTTCTTTTATATCGCTTTGAATTTTATTTACAACTTCATCACAATTTATAGGGAATAATTTTACAGTTTCTTCTGTAGCTTTGTTTGAACCTAAAAGTCCATATTGGTCATTATATCCACTGCCATCTATACTTGATGTCATTATATCATCAAGAGAATATACCTTTTTAGCACCATTTTGGTTTAAAATTCTCTTTGTTCTTTGTCTTGTATGTATATCACAAGTTAAAACACTTGTTGTGTAATTAAGTATAGTTTTTGGGTTATTAGCAAAAACTATTTCTACTTCTGCACCACACTCTTTAATTAAATTTTTATAATAATCAACATAGTCAACACCAGTAAATGTATGTTTATTATATCCAAATAGCTCTCTATATTTTTCTTCTGTTAACACATCTGACCAAGGGTTTATTCCTTTGTCATCAAGTTCATCAAGACTTATTAAGTGATTTCCAACCTCATCAGAAGGGTAGCTTAACATTAATACAACTTTTCTACATCCTTTTGCAATCCCCCTTAGACATATTGCAAAACGATTTCTGCTTAAAATTGGGAATATAACACCTACAGTATCATCTCCAAATTTATCTTCTACATCTTTAGCTATATTGTCAACATGAGCATAGTTTCCTTGTGCTCTAGCAACAACAGCTTCTGTAACAGCAATTACATCTTTGTCTCTAACTTCAAAGTTTTCACTCTTTGATGCATTTAAAACAGAATCAACAACTATTTTAACTAAGTCATCTCCTTGTCTTATAATAGGTGCTCTAACACCTCTTGAAACAGTTCCAACTAATCTATCCATTATTTAAAATCCTCCTAAAGAATTAATATTGTCATATTAGTACCATGTATATTATAATTCAAATATAATCATAAGTAAAATAAATAATACTAATATTTGATATAAGGAGTAGTTATGTATGAACGTAAAACTTGAATTATATAAAGTTTTCAATGCAGTTGTAAGTCATAAGAGCTTTTCTGTTGCCGCCAAAGAATTATTTATGTCACAGCCAGCTGTAAGCCAATCAATTAAACAATTAGAAGAACAATTAGATACAATATTATTTTATAGAAACAATAAAGGTGTAAAGTTAACTCCAGAAGGTAAAATTTTAAGTGAACATGTCGCTACTGCATTAAACTTAATCGCATCAGGAGAAGATAGAATAAATAAATTTAAAAAATTGGAATATGGTTCATTAAAAATTGGAGTAGGAGATACAGCAGCACGTTTTTTTCTATTAAAGTATTTGGAAATTTTTCATAAGAAATATCCACATATACATGTATCTACAATAAATAGAACTAGTAGAGAACTTATATCCTTACTTAAAGATGGGAATATTGATATAGCAATCATAAATATGCCAATAGAAGATGAAACATTAAATATCGTTGAATGTATTGAGATACATGACATATTTGTATGTGCAAATGATTACATAGAATACAAAGGAAAACAAATATCCTTAGAAGAATTAAATTTGCTACCCTTGATAATGTTAGAAAATAAGGCAAATTCAAGACTTTATGTAAATGAATATTTTCTATCAAAAGGTATAAAACTAAATCCAGATATAGAATTAGGTTCTCATGAATTACTTTTAGAATTTGCATATATAAATCTTGGAGTATCTTGTGTTATAGAAGAATTTAGCATAGATTACTTAAATAGTGGAAAATTATTTAAATTAGACATAAAAGAGCCAATCCCTAAGAGAAGTATAGGTTATTGTCATTTAAAAAACATATCTCTATCACTAGCAACGAAAGAGTTTTTAAGTATGATATCTAATAATATGTAATTTATATTTAGCAGCTTTAAAATAAGTTTAATAAAAATAAATTAAAATGAGAAATTCCTACATATACATATATCTTACAATAAATAGAACTACTAGATAACTTCTATTATTACTTATAATGTTGTAGATTTACAAAATTTATAATAGGCTAATTTTTATTAAAATTAGAAATAAGGTTAATTTGAGCACATTTATATAATTAATATCGTATTTTAAATATGAACAGTATATTAGATTAATGTATAAAGGGGGATTAGAAATGTCTGATTCTGAATATCCTCAAATGAAAACCTTAGAAACTAGAAACTGCATACTAAGACCTGCATCATTAAATGATACTGAGGATTTTTTTGATTGTTATAAAAACAAGGTAGTAGTAAAACATTTACCATTTAGTGAGCACAAGTCTTTAGAAGACACAAGAAAGTTTATAAAATCATTTTTTTTAAATCCATATAAAAAAGGAAAAATAGGCCACTTTGCAATAGTGTATAAAAGAGATAATAAAGTTATTGGGAATATGGGGTTTAATAATATAAACCCCAAGGCATTGGAAGCGGAAATTGGCATATGTATTAATCCCGATTACTGGGGTCATGACTTTGCTACTGAGATAACTAAAAGAGTAATACAATATGGATTTAGGGAACTAAATCTAAATAAAATCATTGCGATAACTTATGAAGAAAATGCAAATTCTACAAAATCATTAGATTTATTGGGCTTTAAATGTATAGGAAAATACATCAAAAAAATTCATACTGGAAGTACAATAAAAAATGTCCCTTGCTATCAATATGAATTAAAAAAATAATGAGTATTTAGTGTTTTAATAAGAGCTAGATAAAAACAATGCCAAAATCATATTATATCCACTAAAAAAGCTTAGTATATTAATATACGAACACTTTAATATGATATGATTTTGGCATCTATAAGTTATTAAAAATATATAAACAAAGTTATAAAATAACTTATTAATTAATTTTCTAAGTTTTTAAATCCTTCTCCAAGAACTTCATGTACATCTGTAACAATAACAAATGCAGTAGGGTCAGTTTTTTTAACTAATCTCTTAAGATAAAGTTCTTGTTTTTTAGAAACTACAACAAGTAAAACTTCTTTGTTTTCTCTAGTGTAACCACCTTTACCATCAAGAATAGTAAGCCCTCTATCAAGTTCTTTTGTTATGGCTTGTCTTAAACTTTCAGGTTCTTCAGAAATAATAAAAAATGCTTTTGAATGATCAAATCCTTCCATTATCATGTCTGCTATTTTTATTAAGACACAAAGTGCTATCCCAGAGTAAAGACCAGTTTCTATACTACGATTTACTATACCAGAAGATATAACGACCATTCCATCTAAACAAGACATAAATTTTGTAGCTTTTACCCCTGGAAACTTTTTACTAAGTATGAGTGCAATTAAATCTGTTCCTCCAGTAGAAGCATCTGATTTAAACATTATTCCTAAACCTATTCCAACCAAAATTCCTCCTGCAATAGCAGATAGTAGTAAGTCATCAGTTAATCTCAACTTTGATAGTGGGTCTGTCAATTGAACTATAGCAGAGAATACGACTGTCCCAAATAACGTTTTTAATGAATTTTTTGTACCCATAATTCTGAAAGCAAGTATTACTAATGGGACACCTATGATTAACATGATAGCTGATACTGGAAGCCCTGTAACTTTATTTAATACTAAAGATAGACCACTAAGTCCTCCAGGAGCAATTGTATGTGGTTTTAAAAACATATTTATACCAATACTCATTGATATACAACCAAAAAATAACCCAAGCATTTCAAGTAAAATTGGCGACTTTTGTTTTTTCATATAAACACCTCCATGAACTTGTCACAATTTAATATTATAACATATTTGACCAGTTTATATTATATAAACTTTCTTGACATAAGCAATTTCAAGTGTTTTATTATTCTTAATATTTGTAAAATATTTCTAAAATACATGATTTTCTGTCATTCTTCTAACACGATTATTTTTTAGTGGAAATTTTTATATGTTATAATTTTTAATTCTTTTATTAAAGTATCCCCTATAAAAGTGGTTCTATGATATACTTTTCTAT
>NZ_JAGWCS010000125.1:0-11470 GCF_020657705.1 Clostridioides sp. ZZV15-6598
GATGATATTGTAAATAATTTTAAAAAATTATATCTTGAAAAAAATAGAGAAAGATAGAATTATTAATATCTAAAAGTATTTAAGTTTTATATATTTTAATGATTTAGAAACTAGATATATTTAGAAACTAGATATATAATTATATTTAAAATTATTAAGTACCAAAATGACAAATATGTTTTGACATCTTGGTACTTAATGGTATTTCGTAATCTCTATTTTAATTTCCACTATTTAATAAATGAGAGTATTTAATCTAGAACCTTAAATAGGTTTGCCATTTCTAGTGCATTCATAGCACAATCATATCCTTTATTTCCAGCTTTTGTGCCAGCTCTTTCAATAGCTTGTTCAATATTTTCTGTTGTTACTATTCCAAATATAACAGGTAATTCATTATCCAAAGATACTTTTGCAATGCCTTTAGATACTTCACTACATACATAATCATAATGAGAAGTAGCGCCTCTTATAACACATCCTAAACATATTATAGCATCATACTTACCACTCTTAGACATTTTTTGAGCAACGAGAGGAATCTCAAAAGCTCCAGGTACCCAAACTACTTCTATATTTTCCTGAGTAACATCATGTCTTAAAAGGCAATCTTGAGCACCAGATAAAAGTTTTGATGTTATAAATTCATTAAAACGAGAGTTTATTATACCTATTTTCAAATCTTTTCCAATAAGTTTTCCTTCATATATCATTTTTATTTCCTCCAATTTTATTTAGGTTACAAATCTATATTTTTAGTATACATATATTATTGTAATAAAAATTACTTAGTAGAATAATAATTAAATACCATTAATTATATAATATCTAATAGATGTCCCATTTTATCTTTCTTAGTTTTTAGATATAATTTATTAAAATCATTGATTTCTTCATTAATAGGAACTCTATGTTCAATCTTTATTCCATATTTTTCTAATTGATTTATTTTGTCAGGATTATTACTTAAAAGGTTTATACTTTTTATATGTAAGTTTTTTAATATCTGAGCAGCGATATAAAAATCTCTCATATCTTCTTCAAATCCAAGCATTAAATTTGCTTCAACAGTATCATAACCTTCTTCTTGAAGCTTATAAGCTTTAATTTTGTTTAAAAGACCAATACCTCTACCTTCCTGTTTCATATAAATTAAAACACCACTTCCATTTTCTACAATTTTTTTCATAGAAGTTTCTAGTTGTAAGCCACAATCACATTTTAAAGAATGAAATACATCACCTGTTAAACATTCAGAATGAAGTCTAACTAGTGTATTTTCTTCATTTACATTTCCGTAAGTAAGGGCAATGTGTTCTTCATTTGAATAAATATCTTTATATCCTATGATTTCAAAATTTCCATATTTTGTTGGGAGAAAAGCACTAGAAATTTTTTCTATAGTGTTTTCATTTTTTTTACGATATTCTATTAAGTCTTTTATAGTAATGATTTTTAAATTATGTTTTTCTTTAAATATCATTAAATCATCAACTCTTGCCATTGTACCATCATCTTTCATTATTTCGCAGATAAGACCAATTTCCTTAAATCCTGCAAGTCTAGCAAGGTCTACAGAAGCTTCTGTATGTCCATCTCTAACTAGAACACCTCCAGTTTTTGCGATTAATGGGAATACATGCCCAGGAGTTTTAAAATCTTTACTTGTGGAACTTTCATTACAGAATAGTTTGACTGTCTCAGCTCTCTCATATGCAGATATACCTGTTAAAGTATCTATGCCATCTATAGTTACAGTAAATGCAGTTTGAAATGTGTCTGTATTTTCTTTAACCATAAGAGGTATATTTAAACTTTTAAATTTTTCTTCAGTAGCAGGAAGACAAATAAGGCCTCTACCATATGTAGCCATAAAGTTTATTGTCTCAGGTGTAGCCATTTCAGCTGCCATCAATAAATCTCCTTCATTTTCTCTGCTTTCATCATCAACTACGATTACCATTTTTCCATTTTTGATATCATTAATAGCTTCTTTAATAGTGTTAAACATGTAATTCACTCCTTTATTATTTTTAAAAACCATTTTTAAATAAAAATTCTTTATCTATGTTTGATTTATAGTTACTACTGTTAGAATTTAATTCCTTGTAGTTTTTTACAAGAAAATTATTAACATACTTTCCAATTACATCACTTTCTAAATTGACAAAGTCTCCAATGTTCTTTGTCAATAGAGTAGTGTTAAATTTAGTATGAGGTATAACAGAAACTTTAAATATTTCATCATCTAAATAAGCTATAGTTAGACTTACACCATCAATAGCAACAGAGCCTTTGTGTATTATTGTTGATAAAAGTTCTTTGATTGGTTGGATGCTTACTAAAACTGCATTTTCATCTTTTTCAAATTTACAAATAGTACCTTTACTATCAACATGACCTGTTACTATGTGTCCACCAAATCTAGAAGAAAGACTCATAGCTCTTTCAAGATTTACTTTATCATTT
The DNA here is from genome assembly GCF_020657705.1 of Clostridioides sp. ZZV15-6598. NCBI lineage: Bacteria > Bacillati > Bacillota > Clostridia > Peptostreptococcales > Peptostreptococcaceae > Clostridioides > Clostridioides sp. ZZV15-6598. The sequence continues at coordinate 2,470 of NZ_JAGWCS010000125.1, forward strand.
GGATTTAAAGAACTTAGATTTGTGGAACGAACTGTTTCCATCATGACATCAGCAGTAAATTCATTTTTACCTAAACTTGAAACAGTTAAACAAACTCCATTTACAGCAATACTATCTCCAAGATTTGTGCCATCTAGTATTTTATTTGATTGTATGGTGACCTTTCCACTTTTGCCATTAGCTGTAATTTTTTTAAGTATTCCGACTTCTTCTACTATGCCAGTAAACATTTTAACCTCCTAGACATGTATATTTATAAATTTAATTTAAAACATCAGACTCTACTAAAATATCTCCATCTATTAAAGTTACATTCTTAATTTCTAATTGTATAGCATCTGATAGGTAATTTATTCCATATCCAGAAACGAAGGTAGGAGCATCTTTTCCACCTATAATTTTAGGTGATAAAAATAATTTGACTTTATCAACTAAATTGTTTCTAAATAGACTGTCATTAAGTGTAGCACCACCTTCAACTAAAACAGAATCAATTTTTAATTCTCCTAATTTATGCATTACAAATTCTAAATCTACCATATTATTTTTTTTAGGAGAAAGTACTACTTCAATATTATTTTTTCTTAGAACTGATGATTTTTCACTATCTTCACAACACGTAAAAACTATGGTTTTATTGCTTTTATCTTTAACTACTTTGCTATCAACTGGTAATTTTAAGTTTGTGTCTATTATTATTCTTACAGGTTGAGATACATTTTCTTGGTTAAGTCTGCAAGTTAACAACGGATTATCATTTAAAACTGTGTTTATCCCAACCATTATACCTTGATATTTATTTCTATACTTATGACTTAAATATCTTGATGATTCATTAGATATCCATTTTGATTCTAGCGATTTTGTTGCAATCTTGCCATCCAAACTTACTGCTGATTTTACAATACAAAGAGGTTTTTTTGTTTTTATGTAGTAAAAAAATATTTCATTTAATTGTTTTGCTTCTTTTTCTAATACACCTACAGTAACATCAATATTATTGTCCCTTAGTTTTTTTACTCCATTACCACAAACGATTGGATTTGGGTCTAATGTAGATATTACGACTCTCTTAATCTTATTTTGAATAATTTTATCTACACAAGGAGGTGTTTTTCCATAATGAGAACATGGTTCTAAATTTACATAAAGAGTGGTATCTTTTAAACTTTGATTAGCACTATTTATAGCATTTATTTCAGCGTGATTAGAGCCAAATCTCTCATGATATCCTTTACCTATTATGTCGTTATCCTTAACGATTACACATCCCACTAATGGATTTGGATTTACAAAACCTTCTCCGTTTTTGGCTAATTCAATAGCTTTTTTCATATAATAAATATCTTTCTCTTTTTGGCTTATAAATTTCACAATATTTACACCTCCTATTTAAACTTAGATAATTTTTAAACAAAAAAACCTGAGAATTAACTCAGGGTTTAGAATAATCTACAATAAATATTGTATAAATGTATAGCAAAACTGCTCTACAAAAACACTTATTTAGCATATATCTTCTTCCATCCAGACTTTACTGTCGGCTTTGGAATTTAACCAAATCAACCAAGTTTTAACTCAGCTCGCGGGCTATACCGCCGATTGGGAATTTCACCCTACCCCGAAGATTAAGTATTAAATTTATATTTAGAATGTATCATAAATTATTTTACTTTGCAAACTATTTTTTGAAAAATATATGTTAATATATAATATATAACAGCTAGAAACTTTGGAATAATGCGATTGTGAATATAAAAATAAAAATTTGAACATAATCAGAAAAGAAGTTTAATTAATTTGAATTGGGAGAGAAATATATGAATAAAAAACCTTTAGAAATATTATCAAAATACTATGGATATACAAGTTTTAGAAAAGGCCAAGAGTCCATAATAAATTCTATTTTGAATAAAAAAGATGTATTAGCTATAATGCCAACTGGAGGAGGAAAATCTATATGTTATCAACTTCCAGCATTGATATTAGATGGGATGACAGTAGTGATTTCACCACTTATATCTCTTATGAAAGACCAAGTAGATGCTTTAAAAGCCATGGGAATCAATGCTGCTTTTATAAATAGTTCATTAGGAAACAAAGAATTTAATGAAATATTAAATAATATTAGAAAAAATACTTATAAAATACTTTATATTGCTCCAGAAAGATTAGATACCCAAGAATTTCTTGAACTAATAAATAATAATGACATAAGCCAAATTGCAATAGATGAAGCACATTGTGTATCTCAATGGGGACATGACTTTAGACTGAGTTATAGAAGGATTTCTACGTTTATCAATAGTTTGTCTAAAAGACCTATAGTCACAGCTTTTACAGCTACTGCATCAGAAGAGGTAAGAGCTGATATAATAAATTTATTGTGTTTAGAGAGTCCAGATTGTTACATAACAGGGTTTGATAGAGAAAATTTAGCAATAAATATAGTAAAATCATCTAGTAAAAATAAATATATTTTAGATTATATTCAAAATCATAAAAATGAGTCTGGAATTATATATACAGCTACTAGAAAAGAAGTTGAAAATATTTATAATGGCTTAGCAAAGAGAAATATATCTGTATCAAAATACCATGCAGGTTTATCTAAAAATGAAAGAAATAAGAATCAAGAAGATTTTATAAATGACAATATAGATATAATGATAGCAACAAATGCATTTGGAATGGGTATTGATAAGCCCAATATAAGATGGGTTATACACTACAATATGCCCCAAAGTGTAGAAAATTACTACCAAGAGATAGGGAGAGCAGGTAGGGATGGAGAAAAAAGTGAATGTATACTTTTATTTTCTCTAGGAGATGTACATATACAAAAATATTTAATAGATATTGGTGTTGAAAATCCTGAAAGAAAATTATTTCAACATAAAAAACTTCAGCATATGATTGATTTAGTTTATAGTAATTCATGCTATAGGAAGACAATATTAAGTTACTTTGGGGAACATTATGTAGAAAACTGTAATAACTGTAGTAATTGTTTAGTTGAAGGTGAAATAGTAGATAAAACTATAGATGCTCAAAAAGTTATTTCATGTGTAGCTAGAATGAAAAGAAGCTATGGTGTTACTACTATTGTAGATGTACTTAGAGGTTCCAAAAACAAAAAAATTTTACAACTTGGTTTAGATACTTTGTCTACATATAATATTATGAGAGATTACTCAAGTGAAGACTTGAAGAATTTTATAAACACATTAGTTTCTCATGGTTTTTTAGATTTAGTCGAAACTTTAGGTAGCGGAAACAGAGGAAGTTATCCAACTATAAGATTAAATGATATGTCTATGAAAGTTTTGAAGGGTGAGGCAAAGGTAGAATTTAAGGAAATTGTAATGACAAAATCCCTAGAAGTAGAAGATGAATTATATAGTGCTTTAAGAGAATTAAGACACTTAATTGCAAGTGAAGAAAAAATAGCTCCATATATGGTTTTTGGAGATGGAACACTTAGAGCTATGTCTAGTAGTTATCCAGTCAATAAAGAAGAAATGCTAAATATATCTGGAGTAGGAGAAATTAAATATCAAAAATATGGTGAAGATTTTGAAACACTAATAAAAGAATATGTCGAAAAAAATAATATTGATAAAAAGGATAAAGAAAAAAATGTCGATTTAATAAATGTTAATAGTGAATTTCTTGAAATTAATACAGATAAAGCTTTATATGAAAAGCTAGTAAATATTCGAGAAGAATATGCCAAGAAAGAAAAATTACTTCCATATATGATTTTAGCTAATAAGGCTTTGAAAGAAATAAGTGGAAGATACCCACTTGATAAAGAACAATTAAAGGATATTTCAGGTATAGGTGAAGTAAAAATTGAAAAGTATGGGGCTAGTATTTTAGATGAAGTTAAACAGTATGTAAAAGAAAATAATATTGATGTTAATTGGGAGAAAAAGAAAAAAAGAAAATTGATACTAGATGGAGAAAGCAGAAAAAACAATGAAATAGCATTAGATTTGTTAAATCAAGGTAAGGATATACAAAGTGTAAGTCAAGAAATAGAAGTATCTTTATCTACAGTTATTGGATATGTATATGATTATGTAAAAGATGGGCAAAGTATATCATTTACATTAGATTTAGAAAGTTTTTATAGTGAAGATGAAAAGAAGATGATTTTAGAAGTATGTGAAGAAGTAGGTTATGAAAATTTAAATAACATAAAAAGAAAACTTCCAGATTCAATAAAGTATGAAAATATAAGGGCTGTGATACTTAAATCTTATCTTGAAAATTCGAAAAAAGGTGTATTATTAGAGTAAAGTTAAGTGAATTAAAATATAAAATTTGTATTATTATGTTGAACTAATATTTTTGCTGTGTTATACTGAATTTGTAAAAATGATAAAAATTTAGAGCTAGGGGCGCTAGAATTGGCTAGCTGAGAGATAAAGCCGTAACTTACAAACCCTAATAACCTGATCAAGATAATGCTTGCGAAGGGAAGCTTTGTAATATAATTTTGTTATATAAATAGATAAATTATTCTGTATAGTGAGAAATTTGTCTAAGTGTATATATGATTATAAGAGTGCTTTCCAAAACAAGGAAAAGCACTTTTTTTATTGTTAAAAACTATAACTTTAATCTTGGAGGAATGTAATATGAATTATACAACGCAAATGGATGCTGCTAGAAAAGGCATAATAACTAAAGAAATGGAAACCGTTTCTCAAAAGGAACAAGTAGATGTAAATGAATTAAGAGAATTAATAGCAAAAGGACAAGTTGTTATACCTGCTAACAAAAATCATAAATCCTTAAGTGCAGAAGGTGTAGGTAAAAATTTAAGAACAAAGATAAATGTAAACCTAGGAATTTCAAGAGATTGTAAGAATATAGAAAATGAACTTGAAAAAGTTAAAGTGGCAATAGACATGAAAGCTGAAGCAATAATGGATTTAAGTAACTATGGAAAAACTAGAGAATTTAGAGAAAAAGTTGTTGAAATGTCACCTGCAATGATAGGTTCGGTTCCTATGTATGATGCAGTAGGGTATTTAGAAAAAGAACTAAAAGATATAACAGAAGAAGAATTTTTAAATGTAATAAGACAACATGCTGTTGATGGAGTTGATTTTATTACTATACATGCTGGTCTTACTAGAAGTGTTTGCCAAAAGATAAAAAATCATGAAAGATTAACTCATATAGTATCTCGTGGAGGTTCATTATTATTTGCTTGGATGGAGTTAAATAATAAAGAAAATCCTATTTATACTAATTTTGATAAGATTTTAGATATATGTGAAGAATATGATGTTACATTAAGTTTAGGAGATGCTTGTAGACCTGGCTGTATAAAAGATTCTACAGATGGTGTTCAGATTCAAGAACTTGTAGTATTAGGAGAGCTTACTAAAAGAGCATGGGAAAGAAATGTACAAGTCATGATAGAAGGACCTGGACATATGGCTATTGATGAAATAGAAGCAAATGTAGTGTTAGAAAAAAGACTATGTCATGGAGCACCTTTTTATGTTCTTGGTCCATTGGTTACAGATATAGCACCAGGTTATGACCATATAACTAGTGCAATAGGGGGAGCATTAGCATGTGCTAAAGGAGTAGACTTTTTATGTTATGTAACTCCAGCAGAACATTTAAGATTGCCTAATTTAGATGATATGAAAGAAGGGATAATAGCTGCTAAAATAGCCGCTCATGCAGGAGATATAGCTAAGAATGTTAAAGGAGCTCGTGAGTGGGATAACAAAATGAGTAAAGCTAGAGCAGATTTAGATTGGTGTGAAATGTTTAGACTTGCGATAGACCCTGAAAAGGCTAAAAGATATAGAGATGAATCAACTCCTACTCATGAAGATAGTTGTACTATGTGTGGAAAAATGTGTTCAATGAGAACAGTTAAGAAAATATTAAACAATGAAGAACTTAATTTAATATAATTTGTACAGAACATTAGTTGAATAAAATCAAAAGGAGGAGGTGATTTAGTGAAGGTTAATGGAAAGAATATTGAATTCGAAGAAAACTTAACTGTTATAGATTTGTTGAATAAATATAATTTGAAGAGCGATAGAGTTGTAGTTGAGATAAATCTAGAAATAATTGAAGAATCCAATTACAATACATATATATTAAAAGATGAAGATGTTGTAGAACTTATTAGCTTTATTGGAGGTGGTTAAAATAAAAATATTTGTAAATGAAATATTAACAGATGTTGAAGAAAATACAACTGCCTATAAAGTTAGAGATAATTACAATCATAAATGTGATGTATTGGTGTTGAATGGATATCCAATTAAAGCCGATATTCCACTTTCTGAAAATGATAAATTAACACTTATACAAAAAGGGGTTAAACCTTCTTTTGATGAGCTAGAAAGCTTGTTGATTGCTAGACATACTCCAAATGTGCATAATAAATTAAAAAAAGGAAGAGTTGCTATATTGGGACTAGGTGGACTTGGGTCCAATATAGCTATCTCTTTAGCTCGAATTGGAGTTGGAGAACTTCTACTTATAGATTATGATGTTGTAGAGCCATCTAATTTAAATAGACAGCAATACTTTATAGATGATATAGGAAAACTAAAAACAGATGCTATGGTAGAAAATATAACAAAAATTAATCCATTTATAAAATTAAAAAAGCAAAATGTTTTTTTAAATAAATACAATATGGATGTACTTAAAGAAGCAGATTTGATAATTGAAGCTTTCGATGATGCTTCGTGTAAAGCACAAGTTTGTAATTATACATTAATAAATTTGAAAGATAAATATCTGATAGCATCATCAGGTATGGCAGGTTACTATGATTCAAATATAATAACTACTAAGAAAATAAGAGATAGATTTTATATATGTGGAGACTTTGTAAATGAAGCTAAAATTGGAGAAGGACTTATGGCTCCAAGAGTAGCTATTTGCGCAAATCATATGGCAAATTTGGCAACGCAAATACTGATAGATATGTAAACGCATGAATCAGAAAATAAAAAGATTGAAAATTGAAAAAATTAATCTTGGGAGGAAAGAAAATGGATAAATTAATACTTGGAGGACATGAATTTAATAGTAGATTATTGGTGGGAACAGGTAAATATGGTTCAAATGATATATTGCCTAAAGTAATCAAAGAAAGTGGAAGCGAAATAATAACAATGGCACTTAGAAGAGTAGATTTAGATAATAAGCAAGAAAACATCTTAACATATATTCCAAAAGAAATGACTATACTTCCAAATACATCAGGAGCTACTAATGCAGAAGAAGCTGTAAGAATAGCTAGAATATCTAGAAAAATGGGTTGTGGAGACTTTATAAAAATAGAAGTAATATCAGATACTAGATACTTACTTCCTGATAATGAAGAAACTATAAAAGCCACAAAAATACTTGCTGATGAAGGATTTATAGTACTTCCATATATGACACCAGACCTTTATGCTGGAAGAAGACTTATAGAAGCTAAAGCAGCAGCAGTTATGCCTCTTGGTGCTCCAATTGGTTCGAATAGAGGTCTTCAAATGAAAGAAATGATAAAAATAATGATAGATGAATTAGATATACCAATAATAGTTGATGCAGGTATTGGTAAACCATCTCAAGCTATGGAAGCTATGGAAATGGGAGCTGATGCAGTACTTGTTAATACTGCTATAGCTTCAGCAGGTGACCCTGTGCAAATGGCTAGAGCATTTAAGTTAGCTGTAGAAGGTGGACGAGAAGCTTATATAGCAAAAGCAGGAAGTGTATCAGAATTTGCAAATGCATCTTCTCCTTTAACAGGTTTTTTAGGCAATTTATAGAAAGTGGTGATTAATGATGAGTTTTTATGAGGTAATAGAAAAATATAGGGATTTTGATTTTGATGGATATTTAAATAATGTTACAGACAATGATGTTTTAAGAAGTTTATCAAAAGACAAACTTGAGGATTTTGATATATTAAATTTACTTTCTGAAACTGCTGTAAAACATTTAGAAGCGATGGCACAAAAAGCACATAAATTAAGTGTTCAATATTTTGGAAAGACAGTCTGTCTATATACACCAATGTACATAGCAAATTACTGTGTAAATCAATGTGTTTATTGTAGTTACAATATAAAAAGTGGAATAAAAAGAAAAAAACTAACTATGGATGAAATTAGAGAGGAAGGAAATGAAATTTCAAAAGAAGGTTTCAAACACCTACTTGTTTTAACTGGTGAAAGTAGTTTTCATTCAAGTGTAGAATATATAGGTGAAGCTATAGAAATATTAAGAGATAAATTTCCATCTATAGGAATTGAAGTATATCCGATGGAAGTGGATGAATATAAGTATATTGTAAACAAAGGTGTTGAAGGTCTAACTGTATACCAAGAGACTTATGATGAGGAAATATATAAAAGAGTACATTTAAAAGGGCCAAAATCAAATTATAAATTTAGATTAGATGCTCCTGAAAGAGGAGCAAAGGCAGGAATGAGAACTCTATCAATAGGAGCACTTTTAGGATTAAATGATTTTAGAAAAGAGACATTCTTTACAATATTGCATGGGAAATATCTAAAAACAAAATATCCTCATATTGAGCTTTCATATTCAACACCAAGAATGAGACCATTCAAAGGTTGTTTTGAAGAATTAGTAGATATAAGCGATACTGATTTAGTTCAAGCTATGGTTTGTATGAGACTGTTTGACCCTCATGCAGCCTTAAATATATCTACTAGAGAAAATTTAGAAATGAGAAGTCATATAGTACCTTTAGGGGTAACTAAATTAAGTGCAGGTGTATCTACAGATGTAGGAGGCCATTCTCAAGATGAACATGATACTGCTCAATTCAAAATAAATGATGAAAGTACTGTTGAAGATATAGAGAAAATGCTAAATTCAATTGGTTATCAACATGTATTTAAAGATTGGGAAAGATTTTAGATGTATTTGATAACAAATAGAAATTTATGTAGTGAGGAACGATACTTAGAGGTTATTAAAG
>NZ_JAGWCS010000126.1:0-11240 GCF_020657705.1 Clostridioides sp. ZZV15-6598
CATGAAGATAATATTATTTATGATATATTAAAAAATAAACAACTACTATTATCTTTGTAAAATGTAAGAATAATATATTAAATTATATGTAATAGGCTAGCTTTTACTGAATTAAAAGAAGTATGTTAGAAGTGGAGTGATAAAATGAGCAAAGTAGCTAAAGCAACTTTTTATTTGATGATAGTTACTGTAATATCTAAGATTCTTGGTATGGGTAGAGAATTAGTTTTATCGTCAATTTATGGAACAGGTTTGTATACAGAAAGTTATTTGACAGCTATGAATATACCAAATATTATATTTGCAGCAATAGGAACTGCTATAGTTACTACTTTTATACCAATGTATCAAGATATAAGTAGTAAACAAGGTGAAAAACAAGCAGTAAAATTTTTAAATAATGTCTTAAATATAATAGTTGGTATATGCATAATTGTAGCTATACTGGGTGTGATTTTTTCAAAACAACTTGTGAGTATATTTGCTATAGGATTTGAAGGCGAAAGATTTGAGCTTACTGTAAAATTTACTAAAGTACTTATAACAGGAATAATATTTATAGGTATTACTAGTGTTATGTCAGCATTTTTACAAATAAAAGAAAAATTTATCATAGTTGGATTTGGTAGTATCCCCTATAATATAGTAATAATTATTTCAATAATGATAAGTACTGTATTTGGACCATATGTACTTCCAGTTGGTGCTGTAGTTGCTATGATAGTTCAGCTACTTTTTTACATGTTTTTTGTTAAAAAAACAGATTACAAATATTCATTTTACTTAGACTTTAAAGATGATAGTCTTATAAAATTGCTGGCATTACTTTCACCAGTGTTTATAGGTGTTGCTGTTAATCAAGTAAACTCATTAGTTGATACAACTTTAGCATCAACATTGGTTAAAGGTAGTATACCAGCACTTACTTATGCAGATAGATTAAATGGATTTGTTACAGGGACATTTACAGCCTCAATAGTATCTGTTATGTATCCAATGCTATCGAAATTAAGTGCAGAGAATAATCAAAAAAAATTTACAAGTTCAGTTAAATCTAGTGTTAATATGATAATAATTTCTATGATTCCTATTTCAGTTGGGTCTATTGTTTTTGCAAATCCAGTTGTTAGAATTATATTTGAAAGAGGGGCTTTTGATGCTAGAGCAACTCAAATGACAGCAACTGCTTTAGTTTTCTATGCAGTCGGAATGACTGCCTTTGGACTTAGAGATATATTAGGTAAGGTTTTTTATTCATTACAAGATACAAAAACACCTATGATAAATGGTATTATATCTGTTTGTGTAAATATAGTGCTAGATTTAATTTTAATAAAACCTATGGCTCATGGTGGTCTTGCTCTTGCAACTAGTTCATCATCAATTGCATGTATATTGTTACTTTTCTTAAATTTAAGAAGGAAAGTAGGTTATTTTGGACAAGATAAAATAATAAAAGCGACTTTAAAATCAATAATAGCATCAGTTATTATGGGAATTTTATCATATTTTACGTATAAATTTATATTTGGACTTTTAGGAGTAGGTACACTTAACGAGTTAGTATCATTAACCATTTCAGTAGTAGTTGGAGGTGGAATTTATACATTACTAATGACAATTTTTAAAGTTGAAGAAGTTGATATGATATTAAATATTGCAAAAAGAAAGTTACATTTAAAAAAATAATTTAACTATATTAATTATATATTTAGGAGGATTTTATGAAACACATATTAAAAACAGTAGACCATACTATTTTAAAGGCTACAACGACATGGGAAGATATTAAAGTTTTATGTGATGAGGCCATAAACATGAATGTAGCATCAGTTTGTATACCGCCATCATATGTAAAAAGAGCAGCAGAATATTTAAATAGTAAAATAAAGGTATGTACAGTAATAGGATTTCCTCTAGGATATCAAACTACTGCGACAAAGGTATTTGAAGCTGAAGATGCGATTAAAAATGGAGCAGATGAAATTGATATGGTTGTAAATATTTCAGACATTAAAAATGGAGACTATGAGAAGATAGAAAATGAGATAAAAGAAATAAAAGCAATTATTGGAGATAAAATATTAAAGGTTATTATAGAAACATGTTATTTAGAGGAATGTGAAAAAGTAAAGATGTGTGAGATAGTAACAGTGTCTGGTGCAGATTTTATAAAGACATCTACTGGAATGGGAACAGGTGGAGCTACTTTAGAAGATATAAAGCTTATGAAAGAGCATGTTGGAAGAAATGTTAAGATAAAGGCTGCTGGAGGTGTTAAATCGATTTCTGATGCAGAAAAATTTATAGAGGCAGGTGCTGAAAGATTAGGTACTAGTTCAATATGTAAAATATTAAAAAATGAAAACATAACAGGTTATTAAAACTATCAATTAATAGATAAATCAATGACAATAAGACATTAGTTTAATTGTAAATTTATAGAACAAAAAGCAGAGGGAAATTTCCCTCTGTTTTTTTATTTAGTGTTGACAGAGAAAACTTTATAATATATTATAGTCTTATAGTTAATTACTTAAGTAATTAACAGACTTAGAAAGGAGGAGCCTATGAAATTAATATTAAATAATGAAGAACCCATATTTATTCAAATAGCACGAGCAATTGAAGATGAAATATTATCAGATGGAATAAAAGAAGAAGAGCAGGTTCCATCAACAACTGAACTTTCAAAGCTTTATAAAATTAATCCTGCTACAGTCTTGAAAGGAATAAATACATTAGTTGATAAGAATATTTTATATAAAAAGAGAGGAATAGGAATGTTTGTATCAGAGGGAGCAAGAAGTATAATAAAAGAAGTTAGGAAAGAAAACTTTAAAAATAATTTTATAAAGAATCTGCTTCAAGAAGCAGATAAATTAGAAATAAACAGAGAAGAATTAGTCGATATTATAATAAATTTTAAGGGGGAGTAATGTATGAGTAACTCTATTATGATAAAAAATTTATCTCATAGCTTTAAAAAACAAAAGATTTTTGATAATGTGTCTCTGAATTTTGAAGAAAATAAAATATATGGTTTATTAGGAAAAAATGGTGCTGGGAAAACTACATTATTGAATATAATAGTAAATCAATTAATTCAAAATGAAGGAGATATAGAAATTTCAGGAAAAAACATAAAAGAAGATTTAAAAGTATTGGAAGATATTTGTATTGTAAGAGAAAAAGAATTTTATAATTCAGATTTTAAAGTAGGTCAAATATTCGAGTTTTCTTCTAATTTCTATAAAAATTATGATAAGGCATTAGAAGAAAAATTATGTAAACATTTTGATTTAAATATAAAGAAAAAGTATAGACAATTGTCTAGGGGAATGAAGACTATACTTTCAAATATAATAGGAATTTGTTCCAATTCAGTAATCACTATCTTTGATGAACCAACAATTGGTCTAGATGCAGTAAATAGGCAAGAATTTTATAATGTAATCTTAGATAGTTATATAAAAAACCCAAGAACGATAATAATATCAACTCATTTAATTGATGAAATAGATGATTTATTAGAGCATGTAATAATATTAAATGAAGGTAAGATTATTATAGATGAAGATATTGATACTATAAAACAAAAAGCTCATTATATTACTGGAAGCAGAGAAGAAGTAGAAAAATTAGAAGCAATAATAAATGTAAAGCCTAAAAAATCATTTGGAAATACAGTTGCCTACTTTCACTATGGTGACTTTAGTAAAAACGATGAAAATATACTTAAAAATTCAAATATAGATGTAGGATACATAGGATTACAAGATATGTTTGTGAGTATGACTAAAAAGGAGGTTTTGTAATTGAATGAATTAAGACCATATATGAAATTTTTTAATAAAAATACAAAAACGTATATAATTTTATTTTTGGTAATAGGTGCTTTTTTAAATGTTTTACCACTTATTATTGTAAATTTTGCTAATTTACCTAAAGAAGACTTATCCTCATTTACAACTCCGCTTTTAAACTATATAAGTATACTAATATTTGTATATGGAATATCTATAGTAAATAAAGATTTTTCAGGGGCTTTAAGTATAAGGGCAGATAGAAAGAATTGTATAAAAGCTATTGTACTAACTTTAATTATTTTGGCCTTTGTTCTTTCTATTGTAAGTATAGTTTTAATCTTTTTATCAAAGTTATCTATAGAGTTTATAACAGGTTATAAGGTGGATATATTAGCTTTACTGAAACAAGATTTAATTTGGACCTCTATACCCATGATAATAAAATCATCAACAACAAATATGCCACTAGCTTACTTAAATTATTTTATAAATTTATGTATTAGTGAAGTATGTATAGGTTTGATAGGTGCTTTATTGGGTGCTTTTACGTATAGAGTTAGAAAAGCTACAAGCTTTACTCTATTGATAGGATTACCAATATTGATTCTAATTTATATAGTTAATTTTGCAATTAAACATACGCAAAAAATGCTTACATATTTAGATAAAATTATTGCTTTATTTGAAAATCCTTCTATTTTATTAGGATTAAAAGTAGGAACTATATTTATTTGTATAGTTTTAATAATATTACTACTTAGAAGAGCTCCAATCAAGGATTATGCAAATGATTTATTATAGTTTAAATAAAAATCAACTTAAAAGCAAATTTAAATATTATTAGTAAAAAGCCCTTAAAAACCATTTGTTTTGGATTTTAAGGGCCTTAATTTCATTATAAATATAAAAATTAGTTCCTAAAGTGAAATTTAAAAACTGCTACTTTAAGATAGTTTTATTAATTTTAACAAGTATCTCATTTACTAATACTTATATCTACTTTTATATTTTTTTATAAACAATATAGATATAAATATAGTTATAATTTCAGCAAATGGAACAGTAAGCCACAATCCATTTAGATGCAATATAGGAGGAAGAATTATAATTCCTATAATTACAAAAACAAAGGCACGACTAAAAGATATAATAGCTGAAATTTTTCCGTTGTGAAATGCTGTAAAAAATCCTGATGCAAATATATTTATACCAACAAATAAAAAAGCAAAAGCAAATATTTTTAGACCTTGTAAAGCCAAATCAAATACTCTATTATCAGGATTTACAAAAACTCTAACAATAAGCGGTGCAAAAACTAAAGCTACAATAAAGACTAAAATAGAAGAAACCAATATAAATTTTAAAGAATGTCTAAATGTTTCTTTTAACTTATCACTATTTTCAGCACCAAAATTATAACTTATTAATGGCGAGACTCCAGCAGCAAATCCTAGATAAACTGATGTCATCAAAAAGTGAGCATAAAGTACTATAGTCAGAGCTGCAAGTCCAGTTTCTCCTGCCAATCTTAAAGCAACTATATTAAATAAGAATGTTGTAATTCCTGTAGATAGCTCAGTAACCATTTCAGAAGAACCATTTATCATAGTATCTCTTATAAGTCTAAAATCAGTTCTTGGTTTTTTTAGTTTTAATGTAGATTTACTTGATAAGAAGTAGGCTATACCTAAAAGACAAGTTAAAATGATACCTATAGCAGTTGCAACTGCAGCACCTAGAAGACCCATTCCAAAATACTTAATAAACACATAATCTAATATTATATTTGTTACACCTCCAATTACTGATAGGAATAAACTAAATTTAGAGTTTCCATCAGTTCTTGTAAAATATTCAAATATAAATTTTAAAATATAAAAAGGTGTACATAAAATCATAACCTTACCATAGGTTATACAATAAGGTAGTAGTTTATCTGTTGCTCCAAGTAAAATAGATATTTCTTTGACAAAAAAATACGAGATTACTGTAAATAAAACTCCAATAATCAATGAAAACAAAACTATAAAAGAAAATGTAGAATTGGCTTCATCCTGTCTATTTTCCCCCATCCGTATAGAGACTATAGCTCCTCCACCAGTTGCCATCATTATTCCAAAACCACAAATAAGGTTGATTATGGGTAATACAATATTTATACTAGCAAGAGCATCTGAGCCAACTAATGTTGACACAAATATACCATCTATTATTGTGTATAAAGATATAAATACCATGGATACAATTGCAGGAGAAACAAATTTTAGAAATTCAAAAGTAGTGAATTTTCTTGTAAATAAATTTTCCATAAATTTTACCTCCTTTTATTACTCTCTATATATAATAAGGTATATAGTAACTATATAGTCAAGAAAAACTTTGTTAATACTATAAATGGCTTTAAATCAATAATAACTTATGTCAAGTAGGATTTATAGAATATCAATTAATGGACTTTTATTAAAAGAATAATCATATTATATTGAAAAAATAATTATATCTTAAGAAAATCTTTAGAAATATATGTATATAATCTTAAGTTTTACAGTTTATCATATGTATAAGATTTTGTTTGATAAGAAATATATTTTAGTAACCATATATCTTCAATATAGTTTTATTTAGGTTGGCTATTATTTATTAAATACAATAACTATAGTATAGAGGATAGGTTACTTTTATTTCAATCAACAATTTTATATATTATATAGGTATTAGGAGTGTGAAGTATGAAAAGGTTTTTTATATTAGTTATAGGGTGTGTTTTTGCTTTAGGTATACTTTCTGGTTGTAGTAAAAAAGAGTCTAAGCCTATAGACACAAGCGAAAAAAACAGTGAATGGTTCTCTAATCTAGAAACAAAAGATGTAGATGGAAATAAGGTAACAAAGGAGGTATTTTCAAGTAAAGACCTTACACTTATTAATGTTTGGACTACTTGGTGTGGTCCATGTGTAGGTGAAATGCCAGAACTTGAAGCTTTATCAAAAGAATATGAAAGTAACAATTCAAATATAGCTATAAAGGGATTAGTTGTAGAAGTTGATGGAGCTGATATGAAAACTGGTCTTTCAGACAAAGAGAGAGACTTAGTTAAAGATATTATGAAAAAATCAAGTGCTACCTATCAACAATTAACAGTATCTGAAGGTTTGAAAAAGACTGATTTTAAAAGAATTGTAGAGTTTCCGACAACTTATTTTGTAGACAAGAATGGAAAATTTGTAGGTGATAAAGTTGCAGGTGCAAATAGCAAAGAAGAATGGAAAAAAATTATAGACGAAAAATTAAAGATGGTAAAAAGTAATGAGTAACTTTATTAAAGAAAATAAAAAAGGTATTTCTATTATTGTAATTGGTATTTCATTTATTATATTGGGCGTATATCGTGGAGAAGCAAATATAGTATTAACTAAAGCAATTATGATTTGCCTTGAATGTATTGGTATTGGTTAGGAGAGTAATCATGAAGTTATTATCAAAAATAAATAATAATATAAGACTTATTACTCAGGTTGCATTTACAGCATTAACAAATGGATATATAAATGGTTTTTTGCAAGGGACTATTTATGGTGGAGAAAGCAAAAACTTGTGTGTACCTGGATTAAATTGTTATTCTTGTCCAGGGGCACTAGGGGCATGTCCGATAGGTTCACTACAAGCCGTTTTATCAAGCAGGGATTATAAGTTTTCATTTTATGTTGTGGGTTTTTTAATGGTGTTTGGAGCCTTTTTTGGACGTTTTATTTGTGGGTGGCTTTGTCCTTTTGGACTTATTCAAGATTTATTATATAAGATACCATTTCCATTAAAAGTAAAAAAAGTTTATGGTGATAAATATTTAAAATATCTAAAATACATAGTCTTAATAGGTTTTGTAATTGTCTTACCAATTACTATTGTAAATGTAGCCAGTGGTGGCAATCCTTGGTTTTGTAAGTGGATTTGTCCATCAGGAACATTATTAGGTGGTATACCTCTTATTTTAGAAAATGGAAGTTTAAAAGAATCCATAGGATTCTTATTTAGCTGGAAATTAAGTATTTTGATATTAATTTTGTTAATGTCAATAGTGATTTATAGACCATTTTGTAGATACTTATGTCCTTTAGGTGCAATTTATAGTTTCTTTAATCCTATTTCAATATATAAATTTAAAATTGATAAAGATAAATGTACAAATTGCACAGCATGTCAGTCAAAATGTAAACTTGATATTCCAATATATGAAGATGTAAATAGTTTAGAATGTATTAGATGTGGTGATTGTATAAAAGCTTGCCCTCAAAATGCAATCACTACAACTTTTTCGAAAAATATAAAAAATAAATCAATATTTTAAAAAAAATGTAAGGAGAAATAATTTAATGAAGAAGATTACTATATGTATTATGATGTTTGCAATCTCAGTATTAGTATTAACTGGGTGTAATAATGACAATAAAATAAAAAGTGAAGTAGATAATATGTTTAATGCAATAAAGACGCAAGACTCTGATAAAGTAGATAAATATTTTCCAAAATCAGGGCTAGGTAGTTTTATATATAGCGACAAAGAAGGATTTAAAATGTATTCTAAGAATATGTCTTGGAAAATCGAAAATATAAAGAAAAAAGATGATAAAGTTATTGTAGATTTAAAAGTTAATAATACAGATATGGTTTCCATATTAAAAAAGAATCCTCCTAAATTAGGAGAAATGATGCCTAATCCAACTATGGAGGACATTGATTCTGCAAATAAAAAAGAGTTTACAATTGCTTTAGAAATTGTTAAGTCTGGAGATAATTATATATGTAAAGCTAGTCCTGAGTTTGCAATGAAACTTTTAAATGTAATTACTGGAGGAGGGACAGATTATCTAGCTGAATACAATAAGGATTATTTTAGAAAAATTGATGAAGAACAAAAAAATTAAATTTCTAAATAAAATACACTGAATAATTTATTAAAATTGTAATAAGAATTATATGAATAAAGTTTTGTTTAAATCTCATAATTAGCATGAAATAAAAAGGCATAGTATTAAATTATAAAAAGATGCTGATAAAGAGCGTGATTGACAATATAAACATTTAATGACTTATATAAAAATTAAAATAATTAAGTACGTGATATAAATGATACAATAAAAATGGCACTTAATTATAAGTGCCATTTTTATTGTATCATTTATATTATATATCAGGATTTATGTAAGTATTTTTTATATGTTACAAATATATTATAGTATTTTAAAAAATTAAGTATTATAGTAATTATAGGTTTTAAATTTTGAGTTTTAGATTTGGTACATGGTATAAAGGATGGTTCATATATTTTTTATAATTAGAACGAAGAATAAAATTATGTGTAGCTATGCATATTTGTTCTCCAATGTCATTGTTTAGTTCAATTCCCAATTCTTTACTTGCCTCTTTAGGGAATCCAATATGACCTTCGTTTTTAATTGCATTGATAACTTTTTGAATGTTCATCATTTCATTATCTTGAATAGATATATCAGGGCGTTCTTGGTAATTATCATTTACTAATTCGGGATATAGCGCTAACATATTTGATGTCTCAATCCAACCTGCATGAAAATCGTTTGGAAACATTTTGATTTTTTCTTCAATGGAATTAGAAAGCTTTCTCAAGATTCCCTTTTGTTCACAATTAAAAATTGAACCCATGGGTGCAATAGAAATTATGCCATGTTCTTTATTGATTAATTCACATGCCTGTTCCACAGCAATGGTATGTAGTGGGTCAGCATGAGCAGATATAACAATGATATTTCTAACACCCCATTTGACTATATTTTCTAATGTACTGTAAATTATTTTGTAAATCAATTCACGATTAACATGAATATTACCTGGGAAAGTTCCCATGTCTGCAAATCCGAAAGGTATGATAGGAAGTTTACCATAACAATAGCTAGGTAAAATTGAGTCTAGTTTCTCAATAGCAAGGTTAATCCATTCATCTGTTTCATAAATATCTACTCCTATTGGTAAATGTCTACCATGTTCTTCAATTGGAGCTATACCAACAAATACTACTAATTTCTCTTTGCCTAAGTTTAAAATATCTTCCCATGAAAGAGTAAGTAAGTTATAATTCATAATCTTGAACCTCCAGAAAATTTATTTTATTATTGATGCTATTTTGTTATTGATATAATAATTAATAGTGCTGTTTATATACAATAGTTTATATAAAGAGTACTATATATAAATACTAGTGTCAAGAAAGAAATAAATATGATTTTAAAACAATGACGATTCTTTTAATAATTGTTAAGTGAAAAAGTTAATGTTTATAAATTTACTTCAATATTTTTTAACTTAAAAAAGAGTAAGTGTAATATGAAAGATTTAATTGTATATGAAACAATTAATGGTGCTAGAAAAATGGATAATAAGTTGTATTGAAAAAGTAGTAATATGTAAGAAAAAATTGTTTGTAGTGTTACAGAAAAAGGAGAATAAGAGTTATTAAATATTATAGAAAACTTAAGGATAACATAAAAGTGATAGAACGAAAATTCTGTATAGAATTTTCGCTCTATCACTTTTGTAAGTAAACTATGTAATATTATTTTATTATTTATGTAATTGATTTTGTATATAGGTCTATTTTATAGACCAAGGTTTTCTCCAACTAATATTACTTTTATCTTATTTGCTGGACGGCTAATTCTTGTAGTTACCATATATGCACAGCTACTTTCAGGACTTTTACAATCTATACAACTACCATTAATGTAACAAGGAGTATTAACATCTTGAAAACGCTGTACAACTGCTGGTGCAGCAATTGTTCTAGCTCTTTGCATTGCATCATCAACATTTTTTACAATCTTATTCATGCCAGCAACAACTATAACACTTTTTGGACCAAAAATCATTGCAGCTACACGATTTCCATTTCCATCAATATTGAAAAGTTGCCCATCTTCACTAATAGCATTGCTACTCATTAAAAAAGTATCACATAAAAGTGCTTGACGCATGATTTCTGTTCTTTCTTCTGGGCTTTTTGCCAAATCTCTATCAATAACTTTATTTCCTTTATTTTTAACAGCAATTTGTACTCCCATTTCTTTAAGAGTTTCAGAACCTCCCCATGAGACTGTATGATTTTGAGGAATTAAATCTAAAATTTGTTGTAAAGCATCGTTTTTAGTTTTACAGTAATAAGCATCAAAATAGCGTTTTTTAAGAGCTGTAACGATGTTTGGGCCTAACTTATCATAACGTTTTTCTAAAGGTGTTTGTCTTATCATACTAAAATCACTCCCGTATTTAAATTTTAATACTTTAACTATTATACTAGTTAAATTTATTTAACATATTATTGTTAAATAAATTAAGATAAAAAAATCATTCTAGAAAAATTAGCTTATATAAAACTGATTTTATTATTAATATTTTTCTAAA
>NZ_JAGWCS010000127.1:0-11189 GCF_020657705.1 Clostridioides sp. ZZV15-6598
ATACCACATTTAATAATTTATATCAGCAGTTTGTCGAACGATTTTAGATGAAAATAGAGCAAGACTACAGGCGAAAAATTTACAGAGATTTTTTCTTATAAATATATTTATTAAATTGGGAAAACATATATTTCTAGAAAAAATATGTTTTTTGACTATTTATTCGTTTTTGATGCCTAGTTAGATAATAAGTGTTGACCATTTTAAATATTTGATTTATTCTTAAAAAAAGAAAAAATATATAATTATTTTTTAAAATAAAATTAAGAGGTGATTTTATAAATTTAGATTTTCACTATCATAGTAAATATATTACAACTAAAGAAGTTGGCTATAATGAATCTGATGCAAAGACAACTGCTTATTCTGCTCAATATGTAGAGGAATCAAATAAAAGTATGATTGATGATGATGTAAATTTTACGCTTCCCACAATACAGACTAATTCAGAATCTGAAAAATAGAGAAGAAATTTACCACGAATTCGATGCAATTGAATGAGCATTGATACGATAATTAAGCATTATATAATCAAATACAAAATTGACACTTCCCACATTGTGATAGGAGGTGTATTTTTGTTGTTGTGATACAGCATAGTTATCCTTTCTTGACTACATACCATTCTTTACAAAGTAGAAAATGAATGACGCATATATCATTGAAATGTATCATATAGATAAACTAGGATTTTTAAGGAGGAACTTTATTATGAAATATAATAAAACAATAGTGTTAAGGAACGGCAAGGAATGTTGTTTGAGAAATGCAACTGAACGTGATGGACAGGATGTGTTAGATAATTTTAATTTGACACATATGCAAACTGATTACTTGCTTTCATATCCAGATGAGAATAGTTTTGATGTAACACAGGAAAGCCAATTTCTAAAAGAAAGGTCTGAGAGTGAAAATGAGATTGAAATAATTGCAATGGTTGACAATGTAGTTGCTGGGACTGCTGGAATTGAAGCGGTGGGTTCTAAGTATAAGGTGCAACATCGTGCTGAACTTGGTATTAGTGTTGTTAAAGAGTTTTGGGGGCTTGGGATTGGACGAGCGTTAATGGATGCATGCATTGAATGTGCAAGGGATGCAGGATATGTTCAACTTGAGCTTAATGTAGTTACTGAAAATATAAGAGCCATATCAATGTATGAAAGAACAGGATTTACTGAATATGGCAGAAATCCTAAGGGCTTTAATTCTCGCAAGGCAGGATTTCAGGAAATCATTTATATGAGATTAGAATTGTAACAAGAATATAATGAACAAACCAATTTCAATTTGCAAATAAGTGACATTATAGTTTTTTCCTTCAGAGATGGACGAGTCATATAATCCCCATTATCTAACAAGGGGGCACAAAAAACTGGAAACTGTATACTTGTAAGTACAAAATATCTTGTATAAATATAGAAAGATTAGAAGGTAGCAACTGGAGAGAGTTGTTACCTTCTTTTTTTATGATTGTTTTTCTATATTTTCTTTCCATAACAGGGTTGTGATTAAGCCAACAATTGTAATACAAAGACAAATGATAAAAATGAAACTTATTGAGTTTGCTAAAATCGCTTGTGCTTTATGGTATGAATCTAAAAATATAGTTGAAAGTTTTGTTGGTAAACTATTTTGGATTTCTTTAATAACACTTGTATTAGTTAGTATATCTGGATTTTTCAGTACTTCTGATAATTTATTAGGAAGATTTGCAATGTTCAAGGAAGCAAAACTTGTCTCTAATCTCATATTCATAATTCCTCCACATATAGCTGAACCAATAGTTCCACCAATATTACGGAAAAAAAGCATTAAAGAAGTAACAGTACCTATCTGCTGTGGAATACAAGAAATCTGTGCATTTACATTTGATAGAGGCATAGTAATGCCAATTCCAAAACCTAGAATCATCATACAAATTATCACAAATACATAACTTGTAGATGTAGATAAAAATGTAAGCCCAAAAATACCTAAGCACATAAGAATAAAGGCAAATAATAGCATTTTTTTACTTTTTCCAATTTTCGAATAAACAACACCAGTTATATTACTTGCCAATAAGAGCGCTATCATCATTGGAATTGTTATTATACCAGAAGTTGTAGCTGTTACTCCGATTACACCTTGAACAAAGTAAGGGAGATACATGATTGATACCAGCATCATAAATTGTGCTATGAAAGAAACCATAAAAGATTGGCGTATTATTCTATTTTTAAACAACTGCAAAGGAATTAGTGGTGTTTTGACTTTCTTTTCGACCTTAAAGAAAAGACCAAGTGCTATGATGCTAATTATAAGTAATGTCCCTGTCCACACTGAAATCCATTTAAAATATTTTTCAGCGAAGCTAAAAATACTAAGGAGTGGTATGATTACAAATGAAATAGTTACAGTTCCAGAAATATCAAACTTCCTTTTAAATTCAGCTTTAAAAGTAGGAAGTGCAAAGATTATGATGCATAACGCAATCAGTCCAATCGGAATGTTGATAAAAAAAATCCAAGTCCACCCTAAAGTATCTGAAAGTAAACCTCCTGCTAAAGGACCAATTACACTTGCTAAACCATACATAGAAGTAATAATGCCCATGTACTTACCACGTTCTTGTTGTGGATACAAATCACCAACTGCTGTAAATACACTTGAAGCGATAAAGCCACCACCAATACCCTGAAAGGCTCTAAAACAAATTAACTGTTCCATATTTTGTGAAAATCCACAACACGCTGATAAAATGCAGAATATTATAATACCAGTAATTAGAACTGGTTTGTGTCCATAAATGTCCGCCAAACTTCCACATACTAGCGTTGAAAGCGTTGCACATAACATGTACGATGTAAAAGGAAGTGAATAAAATTCAGAACCTCCTAAAGATGTTACAATACTATTCATAGCTGTACTTACAATGGTAGTGTCTAAAGCAAAGATAAGTAAACTCAACATCAATCCTATTAAAATTATTGGTCTATTAATTTTCATTTTGCTATACATATTGTCCTCCTTCTAATAACTATCAACTATATTAGTATTAATGATAGTATATGCATAAAAAATTTTGCTGTTAAGTTTAAAGACATTCAGCGTTGGTCTTCATATCTTAATCGTTATCAATCTCTATTTCTGAACCATAAAAATTTTTCTTGAATTCTATCAACCAATTGCAGAACAAATCATACATTTGTGCATTTAATTGAAGTACAGCCTTAGCTTGATATTTTTCATAAGTATATTCGATTGTTTCCATGATTTTTTTCGTTTTGTGAAATTCTTTGTAAAGATTGTCAAGCATTTGTTCACCTGTTTCTTTATCTACCTTACCAAGGTTTGAAATTACAGCAGTGAAATCAATATAAATACTAGCAGGATTTTTTGAGTATTTATCCATAAGTTGTAAAAAGTATTTTTCTCCTTTAAGATTTATAGTATATATTGTCTTTTCTGGCATTTCACCATCTTTAACAATCTCGCCATCAATATAGCCATTTTCAGCCAATTTATTTATATTGCGATACATAGATGGATAACTAACCTTTATCCACCAAGTAATATTACGGTTTTCTGCCACCTTTTTGATTTCATAAGCATTCATTGGTTTTTCTTTTAGAAATCCCAAAAGCATTAAATCAACAACTGACATAGTATTCACCTCTTTCATAACTATTACTTATACTACTATCAACTATACTACTATGTATTAAACATGTCAATACTAAAAAAATGGTTTGCAATATGTTGATAGTCATTGAAAATTTTTTATTTACCTTATTTTACAGTCATCTAATTATATGTTTTCTGTAAGAACAGTTTATACTATGAAATCTGCGTTACATTTGTCTTGTCATTTATCAAGAACATTACTCAACATACCTTAAAAACGATTTAAATAAGTCTTCTTAACAACCTAAAACATATGATATAATAAAAAAATAGAAGTGTATTCGCAGTACACTTCTATAGTTGCGATTAAGCATTCTCATGAGCGGGAGTGCTTTTTTCATTTCTCCAAACAAGATTGTTTACTGCATCAATGATTATCAAATCTATCTCATTTTATTGTAATATTTCTTTTGCAGTACAAATTAGATTATCTAAGTCAAAACTTCGAGTTATCTCCAGCTGTTTGTTATTTACAATTCTTTTCAGTATGTAAGTCTTAAAACACATTTATATCACCACTCATATTTATAAAAAATTAAACATATATTAGCCTCTAAAATAGTTACATTAACAATAAACTTGTATTTATTCTTTTTTCTCTAAAAATATATTTATAAGCAAATATGCAACAAACAAAAAAATCTCAATGGAACATAGTGTTATAGCGATAACTAGAAGCAATTGATTTTTCCCTGCACTATAAGCTATGAGGAAAAGGAATGTGAAGGTACATAACACATAGTTCATAATTTTAACTAATATATGACTTGTTTTCATTGTTAAGTATAAGTCTCTTTCATCTGCACTATCATGCAATTCTTCAGCAATGCCTTTTCTTGAAAAAGCATTACAAAAATTAAAGATTGCGATTGCGATTAAAAGGAATGATGAAATTAGGAATCTTTGCTCTTTTAAAATGCAGTAAATAACTATACTAGCACAACATAACATAGAAGCTATAATACCTACTATAAAACCTCGTTTATTCTTTACTTTCATGTTTTTTGTCCTCCATTTCTTTATTTTCTTTTAAACAACATAATTCTTCAACAGTTGTACTAAACACTTGTGCCATACGATAGGCAAGCATAAGAGAAGGACTGTATTGTTCTTTCTCTACTGAAATAATTGTTCTGTTTGATACATGGACTAAATCAGCAAGTTGTTGTTGTGTTAAACCCATATCTGTTCGAAATTCTCGTACTTTCGTTTTCATTCCATACCCTCTTTCTATATGAAGCTAGCTTCATGTGAAGTTAACTTCATAATATCTTGAAAAGAGTAAAATGTCAATTTCTTTTAGAGAAAAGATAAAAATAATCTAAAAATGTAGAGTGTATAGAAAAATTTACCTATAGTTTTTGTATAAAAAACCTCCTATTATTAATTTAAGCTAGATTGAATTTGAGGAAGTGACGTAAAAATGGAGCAACAAGAGGTAATAGACAAACTACACAGAGGGGAATTGATATTGATGGAATACATATGGAGGAAAAGCACTACAGAAATTCTATTAAAAATATTAGTAAAGATGAGAACATTAGAAAAGAAGAAGGTAGGTTTTCAATCAAATTATGAGGTACTAGTAACTAAAAAAGAATATTTAAGTGAAGATAATAACTTTTTCATAAGAATATTTACAACAATACATAAAAGAAATAATATGTTAGAAGAAAAATTAAAAAAATTTATAAAAAATATAGTAAAAAGATAATTTTATGTTTATATAGAAAGAAGGAACAAATTATGCTAAATAAAAAACTACCAGATGCAGAACTAAAATTGATGAAAAATATTTGGAATTCAGGATACAAAACTGTAATATCGAAAGATGTTGCAGATGAAATGGAGAACAAATATGGTTGGAAACATACAACTACAATTACACTTTTAGCAAGATTAACTAAAAAAGGTTTTTTAATATCTCAAAGAATCGGAAAACATGTACACTATACAGTACTAGTAAAAGAAAAAGAATATCTAAAACTAGAAGGTAAAAGAATTTTTGGAGGTTTGCATAACAATCCTTTATCAGAACTAATTTCCAAATTACATAATAAAGAGGAAATAACTTAAGAAAAATAACCGAGATAGGAGACTGGATAAAAAGTTGGCAGGATGAAGATTAATAGAGTAAAAGGTAGCTACTAATATAAGTGCTACCTTTTTATTGTTGTGGATAAGTTGTGAAAAACTTATATAAAAATTGTGGATAAAATATTTAACTGACAAAAGCATATGAAAAATACATAAAGATGTTGAAATAACAACATTTATAAATGAAACTATGATATAGTACTAATGTCAACAGCAAATAGTAAATAATTATAAATTTTATTATAGAGTAGTGAATTTAAGTGTACAGAGTGAAAAATTTGAAGAGCATATAGAATGTCAACTATTTATAAAAGACATAGTAGAAGAATTAATTTAATATATAAGCAGGATTTAGTTAGAGTATTGAACAGCAGAGTAGAGAAGTTGAATTGTTAAAAATTATATTGATTGTAATAATTTAATCTTTTTTAATAAAATATAAAAACTGTAAGATAAGTTTATTTTTATAAAAACTTATCTTACAGTTTTTGTTATTTAAGATTATTATAATTATATTATCATTTTCAAAAAAAGAATAAAAAATAATAATATAATTCAAATAGAATAGCTTATAATGTAGTATTGCAATAAAAATAATATAAATCAAATAAGCAGTGTGTTTGGAAAAATAACTTAAAATATTAGTTAAATATCATAAAAATGGTTAAAAGATAAATACATAAGACTTATAATTTAATTTGGGAAGAATTTACTGTTTAAAGTGTTTTATTATAGTATTTATAAAAGTATGTGTCTTATAAGTTAGATTTATATTAATATGGAATATATTAAACAAAGATACTATTCACATATTCTGTAACAATTTTTACCACTTGCTTTTGCTAAATATAAAGCTTTATCTGCTTTAGAAAATAAGTTTTTATATGATTTACTTGAATCTGTAGCAAAAGCAATGCCAATACTTAATGTTATTTGATGATTGTTTTTTACTTTTATTTTACTTACATCAGTTAAAATATTATTAATACTTTTTATTACAGAATCCTTTGTCAACGATTTCATAAATATCATAAACTCATCTCCGCCAATACGAGCAACTATATCTGTACCATTTGCATTTTGCATTAATATTTTTGAAACAGCAACTAAAACTTCATTTCCTTCTAAATGTCCAAAAGTATCATTTACAGTTTTGAAGTCATCAATGTCAATGACCATTAAAGCCTCACTATTTTTTTGTTCAGTGTTACAGAGGTACTCATCTATAAAATTTTCTGATGCTTTTTGATTATAGAGTTGTGTCAATGGGTCTCGTTGAGTTTGGGCAATTAATTTTTCAAATTTAGATTTGTCTTCAGTTATATCTTTCAAAACACCAATTGTTTTGATTGGATTATAATCGCCATCATAAATAACTGAACATTGAACACGAATCCATCTCCATTCATCTTTAGTTAATGATTCTAACTGTCGTATTTCAATTGTTTCACGGAGGTTTCCACGAAGTACTTCCAATAGCTTACCAATATCATCAAGATGAATATTTTTTCCATCTTTTAATATGTTAGAATAATTTTTTGTTTCAAAATTTTCTAGTTCAATTTTTCGGTCTATCTCAACTCGTTGATATCTTATAAAATTATCATTTTCAATGTCATATTCAAACATAATATCTGTAATATTTTGTAAAGCAATACGATAGCGTTCTCTCTCTAACTTTAATTCAGACTCTATATTTTTTAGTTGAGTGATATCTGTAATAATGCTATTAATTTTTACTATACCATCACTATTTAATGATTTCATTCCAGAATCTAACACCCACATTAATGTTCCATCTTTTTTACGTATTCTATATTCAGATGAATAGGTAGTGCCTTTTGCAAAACATCGTTGGCAATCTTCTAATGCTTTAGGTAAATCTGGTGGGTATACGGCACCTACTGCAGAGCCACCACTCATTTCAATAAACTCATCATATGTATATCCTAATATTTTGGGTAATCCTTCGTTGACATAGAAAAATGAATATGTATCATCATCATTGCTTCCTTTTAATCCACCATTGATATTATTGGTAATCATTTCAATTACTTCTGTCTTTTCCTTTAGTAATCTTTGCAAATAATCATAACTTTGTGTTCCTATTTTATTAGGGAAGAATTCATCAACTTGCATTTCACTGTATGGATTTGATATGTGCATATGTCTCACCAATAATTGTCCATTGTTTTCAATTATTTCAAATGTACAACGCTGACATACCTCTAAAATCATTTGGTCATTTTCTTTAGTACGAATAGTATATTTTCCTACGACCATACATCTATATTTATCTTCACTTACAACTTCAAATGTTTCATTATTCATATCACAAGAAGGGACTTCATTTTGACCAGCATAAAAATAGTTTTTTATTTCATTAAAAGAAGTGAGAAACTCTTGTTCTCCTGGACCAATCCAAGTAATATCTTTTGACAGATATCTTAATACCTCATCAATATCTCGATTTACATAAAAACTCATTAAAATATGTCTTACCAATTCTGATGCTTTTTTTGAGAGTGTGCTCATGATATTCCCCTTTCTTACTATTATATAAATTAATTATATTATACATTAATACTTTTAAATTAGAAAACTTTGTTGAACTATGACATTTTTATGAAATAAGAAAATTTTATGCAATGTTTTAAGTAAAAGTAGGTTTTTTATATAAAAACTTTTTTTATCTGTGTTAACTATGATTTATAGCATTAAATTATTTTATTATAAAAACACAAATAAATTAAATTTAGTTACTCTAAATAGCTGAGTGCTTTAAAAAGAAAGCTTAATTTTATTGCATTATATATTAACTTATAGCATATAGTGGGAATTTTATCATCAATTTGTCGAACGATTGTTATTAATTGTGTAGTTGAATGATTGTCATTAATTATATATAAATTAGAATTTTAATTTAATAAATCTATAGAGGTATTTATAATTTATTTAGAGTTGAGACAGTTAAAATTAAATATCTATTAAATTTTTTATTTTATCAACATCTATATACATACCTTGCGCAATAGACCTTCCATCAATTGCAGAAAGGTTACATTGTTTATACATAACTGTAACAATCTGACCATTACGCTTTATAAATCTGTATAAAAAAGGTTCAATATTATTTGTATCAATCATTTCTAAGCTTTTTTTATAAACGAAGTCTAAATCATCTGGATGAACAATTGCCCTTAAGTTGCCACTCATTTCACCAAAAAATTGTTCTTTTGTATAACCTATAATATCAAACATTTCTTCGTTCATATATGTAATAATCATATCACCAAATAAATCATAGCGAATAATACCTACAGGTAGCATTGAATAAAATTGTGATAAAGTACTACTTTCATCGAGATGAGTGTTTGTCATTTTAGGTATTGAATATGATTCAAATTCATTTATATAGCCAGCAGTTTTAATTAAATCTAAATGTATTTTTGTTAAGATTAATTTGTTTTCTGAAATAATACAATTTGCACTAAAATAGAAATTACTATATTTTTGATAATCAGTAGTTTCATCAGATAAAACAGCTTCTCCACTAATTAGTAATGAATCTGAACCAACATCATGTGGAGTTATACTTTTATAAAGAATAGAAAATTTTTTACCTTTGATATGTTTTTCAAAGTGTTCTATCACCTCAGGAAAAGATATAAGTTCTTTTTTGTTATAAAAGTCAAACCATTTAATATTTTCAATAACATTTGCTCTTAGTTTTTGCATATCTTGCATAATAAAAAATGCATCAAAGATTTTTTCTATTAAAGATTTTCCTATGTCAGAATATCTAATAAACATTTTATCTGAAGTATTTTTTTTGGATAGTAACTTTTCAAATTGTTTACATTCCATAGGTTTTGCATAATAAAAACCTTGAGCTATGTCACAGTTTATACTTTTGATAAACTCTACTTGTTGTTTTGTTTCAACACCTTCACACACTGTAAGCATACCAAGAGCTCTCGCAATATTTATTATAGAATATAAAATTGTTGTGTTTTTAAAATCGTTTAAGTTATGAGACAAAAATATTTTATCAATTTTTATTACATCAAAAGGAAGGTTTTGTAACATACCAAAGGAAGAATATCCAGAGCCAAAATCATCCATTGATACAGAAAAACCAAAAGAACGCAATTCATTTAGTTGTTGAATAATTGTATTTATATTTTCTATCAGTACATTCTCTGTAATTTCAATGCTAAAATTTGATGTAGCTACACTGTATTTCTCAGTAATACTTTTTAAAGTGCTTGGAAAATTAGGGTTAAAAAAATGAAGACGAGAAAAATTACAACAAATTGGAACAAACACATCATTACTATCAATCCATCTTCTTATATTTCTACAGTTCTCTTCGAATAAATATAAATCTAATTCTACTATCAATCCAGATTGTTCAAATAAAGGTATAAATTTATCTGGAGTGAGAAGTCCTTTAAGAGGATGTCTCCAGCGTGCAAGTGCTTCACATCCAACTATAGTATTATTTTTTATATTATAAAGTGGTTGGTAAAATACCTCAATTTGTTTATCCAATAAAGCGTATGATATTTCTGATAAAAATTCTTTATCATTTTCTAATTTATTGTAAAAATTATTATCCTTAGAATCAAATGAAATGTATCTATTTTTACCTTCACGTTTAGCTTTTTTTAAAGCACTATATACTTGATTTAAAAGTATTAAAGTAGTTATATCTGATTTACCATCCCAAATAGTACTACCAATACTAAATGTAACATTAGAATAGACTTCTTTTTCATTAGGAAGCTGTATTTTTACTTCCCTAGCACATTTTATAATAGATGTTCCCATATCATCTAATTCTTCTTTTGATACATTTGGGATAGCAATTAAAAATCCTTCGCCTCTTAAATGTCCAACTATACCTTTAGATTTTGGAATATAGTACAATAATTTTTGAGTGAGATTAATTAATAAATTTTCTCCAACTAGGTATCCATATATATCATTGAATAATTTAAAGTTATCAATATTTAATAACATAATTCCAATTGAAGTATTTTTTGAAATACAATTATCAATATATTGATATATAAATTTTCTATTTGGTATTTTAGTAAAAAAATCTATTTCGTTTGAGACTTTTAATTTGCAATTTCTTTTCTCTAAATCTTTAGACAATAGCTCTACTTTTTTATTTAACATTTTTATATAATCATGATTTGGCATAGTATTCCTCCATAAGATACTTTGATTTTTTGATAATAACTGTGTTTATACTAAAAATATTTAAATGTTAATTAATATTTGAACAATATACTTAAATAATATATCAATATTATTAAATTTATGAAGCGATATTTCGGAAATAAAAGATAGCATATAAA
This sequence comes from Clostridioides sp. ZZV15-6598, assembly GCF_020657705.1. Classification (NCBI taxonomy): domain Bacteria; kingdom Bacillati; phylum Bacillota; class Clostridia; order Peptostreptococcales; family Peptostreptococcaceae; genus Clostridioides; species Clostridioides sp. ZZV15-6598. Next base: position 11,133 of record NZ_JAGWCS010000127.1, read on the forward strand.
AATATAATCGCATAGATGTAAATATAAAGTCAAATATATCTTTTGAAAAGCTTAGAG
>NZ_JAGWCS010000128.1:0-10995 GCF_020657705.1 Clostridioides sp. ZZV15-6598
GTATAATCTAAATATATATTATACAACCTAAAGTTTATAGTTATAGAAAGAGGGGATAAACTTGTCAAAGAGAATATTGGTCATAGAAGACGATATAGATATCCAAAATATAATAAAAACATTTTTAGAAAATGCAGGTTATACTATCATAACAGCAAATGATGGTCTTGATGGAATTGAAAAGTTTAAAAAGCAACAATTCGATTTGATTCTATTAGATATACTGATGCCAAAGATAGATGGTTTTGTAGTTTGTGAAATGATAAGAAATGAATCTAATATTCCAATTATTATACTTACAGCATTGGATGAAGAAACAGACCAAGTAAAAGGGTTTGAATTAAAAGTGGATGACTATATTACAAAGCCATTTTCTACAATTGTTCTTCTAAAAAGAGTAGAGGCAGTATTAAGAAGAACTGGGGATAAAGAAGAAAATCATGAAGATAGAGAATTTTTATCATATAGAGATATTAGTGTTGATGTTGAAGGATATAAAGTTTTTGTAAATGGTAAAAAGATTGAATTGACTGCTAGAGAATTTGAAGTTCTAAAGGAACTAATAGAACACAAAGGTCGTGTACTTACTAGAGAAAATTTAATAAATAGTCTATGGAAGTATGATTTTTTAGGAGATGAAAGGGTTGTAGATACACATATAAAAAATCTTAGAAAAAAACTTGATGTGAGCTACATAGAAACAATAAGAGGGGTAGGATATAGGATTGATGTATTGGATTAAGAAAAGTCTAAATAGAAAAGTTTTTTTAAGTACAACCTTGATACTTATTTTATCCTGTACGCTAATTTACATATTTATCATGATGTCAATGCCCAAAGTATATAAATCATACTTAACAGAGGATGTTGAAAAAAATCTGAATGAATTTGTTAAAGTTATTGAGAAGACTAAATATAAGGATTCAGGACCTAAATTTTATGAGTTTATGGTTGTAAATAATGTGTCTATTGATTTAGTGAAAAATGGAAAATCAGTAGAAATACCATCTAATATAAAGTATGGTAAAGTAGGTGATGAAAATATTATATCAAATAAGAAGCAAAAAGCTATATTCAATGGAGATAATTTTTTATATAAGTACCTAAATAATAATAAAATTTCTGAAAATAGTTATATAAATGCGATAGCTACTGAGATTACCTTTAAAGATAGTTCAGATAAATATATTATTTCTGTGACACCAAGATTGATGGTAGTTGATGAGGCATCTATAGTCTTATTAAAATTGATACCAGTAGTTGCAATAATGATTTTGATAATATCACTAGTTACTGCATTTATTTATTCTAAAGTAATTACAAAACCTGTTGTCAAGATAAGTAACACTTCAAAAAAAATTGCACAGATGAATTTAGATGTTAGATGCGATGTAGAAAGTAACGATGAAATAGGCTCTCTTGCTTTAAGTTTAAATGAACTTGCACATAATTTATCAATTACACTTAATAATCTTGAATATGCAAATTCAAAGCTTCAAGAAGATATTGAAAAAGAAAGAAAGAATGAAATAAGTAGAAGAGCTTTTTTTGTAGCTGTATCTCATGAGTTAAAAACACCAATTACAATTATAAAAGGTCAACTTGAGGGCATGATATATAATATTGGCATGTATAAAGATAGAGATACTTATTTAAGACATTCACTTAAGGTAATGGAAAGTATGGAAGAAATGGTACGTGAAATTCTTGATATTTCTCGTATGGAGTCATCTGGATTTAAATTAAATACCGTGGAAATCAATATGAGTTCATTAGTACAACAATCAATACAAAACTACTTAATATTAGCAGAAAATAAGAATATAGAGATTATTAGTGATATAGAAAAAAACTTATACTCCTTTGTAGATATAAAATTGATGAAAAAAGCTATTTCCAATATTATTAACAACTCAATTAAGCACTCAAAAAATGGTGCTTTGGTAAGTATAAGATTATACAATAATAATGAATGTGGAGTTTTTGAAGTTGAGAATTCAAATACATTTATAGAAGAATCTGAGATAGAAAATATTTTTAATCCTTTTTATCGTGTAGATAAGTCACGAAGTAGACAATCTGGTGGAAGTGGTTTAGGATTGTATATTATTAAAATTATATTTGATATGCACAAGGTTAAATATAAAATTGAAAATACATCGGTGGGTGTAAAATTTACAGCTATATTTCCTATCGCATTAAAAAATACATTACAGTAAATATTTTATAAATAAAATAACCCTATACTAAAATTTTAAGGTAAAATTTAAATTTTTTAGAATAGGGTTATTTTGCATATAAGTATGTATTTGAGTAGTATCTAGTTACCATATAAAAAACAAGGCAAGAACATATTAACTACACACTTCATTTATATAATAAAAATTGTAATAAGAAATTAAAAACATGAAAGGTGAGTGAAATATGAAAATCGATGTTAAAAATTTAAATATGACTTATAAAGCAGGAAAGGAAGCGCTAAAAAATATAAATATAAGTCTTGAAAGTCCAAACTTTATAGGGTTATTGGGTCCAAATGGAGCAGGAAAAAGCACTTTAATGAAGTTACTAACTTCAAGAATATTACAAACTTCAGGTCAGATTTTAGTAAATAGTGAACCTCTTCAAAAATGTGAGACAGAGTTAAAAAGTAAATTGGGATATTTACCACAAGAATTTGGTTTATACGATGAATTGACAGTATATCAATTCCTTGAATATATGTCAGTTTTAAAAGGTATTAATAAGAACACAAAAAAGATAATAGAAGAAGTTATTAATCAGACCAATTTATTAGAAAAAAGAAACTCAAAGATTAAAACTCTATCAGGGGGACAAAAACAGAGAGTTGGTATAGCTCAAGCAATAATGGGAAATCCAGAGCTATTAATACTGGATGAACCTACAGTTGGATTAGACCCTGAGGAGAGAATAAACTTCCGTAACTTATTTTCAAAAAACTCAAGAGATAAAATCGTAATATTGTCGACACATATTATAGAGGATGTTCAGTCAGTATGTAATAGACTAATCGTGATAAATAAAGGAAATGTACTGTTTGATGGAAGCTCAGAAGAGTTAATTAAAAAAGCACAAGGACATGTTGGTATTTATGAAGATAAAAATGGAGAAATACATAAAAATGGAAAAAGCAAATTTAAAGTTACATCAAGTATTCTTACCACAACAGGAACTTCGTATCGTATTGTAAGTCATAAACTTCCAGATTTTGCAATATCTGTAGAACCATCCCTAGAGGATGCATATATGTTTTTGATATCTGAGGAGGAGATAAAGTAATGCAATCAATTAAATTTATCAAAGATGAGATAAAGAGGCTTTTTAGTTCAAAGATTACATGGACTTTCATATTAGTAATAGCATTGATACCAGGTCTATCAATACTAATGTATGAAATGCCTGAATTATTACCAAAAAGCAATTTAGGACAAGAGCTTAGTTTGAGTATACCTGTTTTACTTAATCCAGCAAAACTAGGGGCTTTAATAGGTACAGTCTTATTTTCGATGTTTACAATATATGAGATGGATAGTGTCTACAGAAACAAAACCAGTGGGATTATAGAAACTATCATGGATGCCAAAAGTTTAAATTTAGCTAGAGTAATTTCTATTCTTGTATCAGCTATAGTATCTGTAATAATTTCAATGATTATCTGTCTACCATACTCTATCATTAAGTTGAGTGAGGATTTTAGTCTAAATATTTATCTGATAAATTACTTAGTTTTAATGTTACCAGCTATATTATTTGGTATTTTACTTTCAGCTGGATTTTACTCTATAACAAGACGTATTGATTTAAGTATAATTATGTTACTTATAATAGTATTTTTATCTATAAATGTAAAAGGTAGTTATCTTATTGATTGGATACAAACAAAGGTCACTATTTACTCTTTTAGTTTTGAAAATGCCTTACAATTAAGAGCTTTATACTGGAATAGACTGCTTTGGAGTTTCGTATCAATATCAACGTATTTAATGGGTGTAATATGTACAAGAAAATATGAAAAAAATATCTTTTCATCCATGATGTTTAATATGAAGAAGGTATCAGTATCAATTTTAACCATAGTATTAATTGCTAGTTCTTATAGTATATATGCATTTGAGCCATATTATGATGATAGTCCTCCACCTAAAATGGAAAATGTAGTAGATAAGAAATCTGGTTCAGGTGTAGTTATGGCTACTAGTGGTGATGAAAAGTTAAATAAGGATATAAAATTAATTGATTCAAATCTTGATATAAAAATAAATCCTAAGAAGGCAAGCTTGGATGGGAAAATAAAATATACCATGGAAAATACTAGCGGTAAAGAACAAAAGTTGAACTTTGATTTAAATCCTGGATACAATGTTAAGAATATAAAGATAAATGGTAAAAAAGCCAAATTTGATATCTCTAAAAAGAAGCAACCAGAAGAACGAGTTAGTTTAGATACAACTAAAGAAAAAAATCTTAAAATTGAAATTGAGTATGGTGGTAAATTAATAAATAATCAATTGCTAGAAGCATTTCTTTCAGGAGATATGATAAGTGAAGAGAATATTAAGATGGTTGGTAGCTCAATATTTCCAGAACCTAAAATTGATGTTATGAATACAATGGAATCAATGATTCATGGTAACATCACTTTACCTACAGGTATGACACCTGTAATAAGTGGAATCAGTACAGAAAAGCTAAAAGTTGATAAAAAGAATAATGAATGTACATGGAAATTCAATACACAAGGAACTAGATTAACTATAATAGCTGCAGACTATGTAAAAAAAGATATACAAGTAGGTGGGATTAAGGTACAGTTTTATTATAATAGAAAGAGTGAAGACCAGATAAACAAAATGAATGCAGAGAAAATTATAAAAGATTCTATTGACTTTTATACGAAGCAATATGGAGAATTAGATAGATATAAAGTTATTCCACTTAAGTTAGTAGAAGGAGGAGCTACATCAGGCATTGGGACTGGAGGAAAAGCATATGAGAATATAAGTTATATGACTGAAAGTATTTTCAACCCAGGTGTATTTGAAAATAGTATAGGAGAAGGTGGTAATGGGGCTGAAGTTTTGGCACATGAAATATGCCATCAATGGTGGGGAATTATAGTACAAGTTGACCCAATGGTATCTCCTTGGTCACCAGAAGGTATAACAAATTATGCAACTAACAAGTTTATGGAGTATGAATATGGAAAAGAATATAGCAAAAAAACTATAGATAATTGGAAAAAAGAAAATGATAAACTCAAGAGAAATTTCTATATGAATAATCCACAGTATCTAGAAAAGTTACCTGAGAATTATGTATTCAATATTTTATCACCTAATTCTATGAGACTTATTTACAACAAAATGCCACTACAACTTTTAAAGGCGGAAGAGATTTTAGGTCAAGAGAAATTTGAAACTATTCTTAAAGGTTTATATGATAAATACAAGTACAATATATTAAAATATGATGATTTCTTAAAAGCTTGTAATCTTACAGGGGAGGAATTGAATCTTGAATAATTTAAAAATAATGAAGTATGAGATGAAGAGACTATTATTCTCTAAGGTGTATTTAGTTTTACTATTAATAACAGGGTGGTTCTCCTATAATGTTCTTAAGACAAAAACAATCTATGGCTTAAATGATACAGCACCATTTTCAGAGTGGAGTTATTCAAGTTTTTTACTTGATATAAATCCATTTCTACTAGTTATAGTTCTTATGTTTTGCACGTATATATTTTCAAAAAAAGAAGAAGCTGTCAAAACAATTACTATGACAACTAAGATAAAGCCTACAACATATTTTTGCATAAAAAGTATTACAATAGCAGTTGCATATTTTCTAACAGTTACAGTTGTAATTGCGATAAGTTTTATTTTTTACAATAGAGTATTTCAATTTAATAACTTTGGTCAGTTTGCAAAGCCTATACTTCTTATTTTAATACCATCTGTATTATTTGTATCAGGAATTGGGATGTTTATTGGTAATATAAATGGAAACTTACTATATATTTTTATTCCAATAATGTTTCTTATAACAAATTCTGGTGTACTATCTATTATATCTGGTAAAAATCTAGTGAACTCTATACTAGAGAGTAAAGTTGCAGATATGATGGGGAATCTTGCATTTGATATTCCGCAGGGATTTGTAATCAGTAGAATGGCACTTGGAGTTATAGGTATACTCTTAATACTCAGTGTATGTAAAGCATACAGCAAAAGTAAAACTAAAGTTTAAAATTGCTTACAAAGAAAAAATTAATTAATTCTATAAAATCATAATTATTTTTCAATATTTAATGTATATAGATAGTTTAAGATGTGAAGAGAGGATTATATTAAGGAAAATATGATATAATTACTAAACTTATAAATAAACTAAAGAAAAGGAGTATATTTTAACCTATAGTTTTTTAGGTTTAAAAATATACTCTTTTAATAATTATATAAATTAAGCCGATTATATAAACAAACTCTATATAATTAAAATTTTTATTATAACTCTATATTAGGTTCTTCAATTAATTTTCCACATACATATCTATGAATGATATTTCTGTCATCACCAACATATATAAATCTTTCAAGTCTTTCAAGTATAGAATAATTGTCATGATTTAAATCTGAATCATCAATAATTAATGCATCAAAATCGTAGTCTTCTTCAAAACTACCAACCTTTCCAAAAAAACTTCCTCCACCTTTAGTTGCAATATAAAAAGCTTCTGATAAAGATAGGAAATTACATTTTTTATTAGAATTTACCCAGTATAATTTTGATAACTGTATTGCAGATACTATTGCCTTAAATATTGATAGTGTATGACCACCACTTATATCAGAACCAAGGGCTAGTTTAATATTATTATCAAGTAATTTTCTAATAGGCATAGCTCCACTACCAACATTAAAATTAGAAGCTGGACAATGAACAGCCATAACCTCATTTTCTTTCATTAAATCTATTTCTTCTTGAGAGCAGTGAATACAATGAGCCATTAATGTAGGTGTTTGACCAAATAAATTATATCTATTATATGCATCTCCATAAAATTTAGATTCAGGTTCTAAATTTTTAACCCATTCAATTTCATCATGATTTTCAGATAAATGCGATTGTATAGGAACATTATACTTTAGACACAAATCTCCTAATTCCTTTAAAAGTTTACTTGTACAACTAGGTATAAATCTAGGAGTTATAATTGGTTTTACAATAGAATTTATGTCACTGTATTTGCTTATTATTTCTTCTGTATTATTGATAGAATCCTCAGTATTTTCTAATAGAGTGTCAGGACAATTCATGTTCATATTTACTTTACCAACGTATGCTCCAAGACCAACCTCTTTAAAAATATCCATAAGTTTTATAGAAGCTTCTTTATGTACTGTTGCAAATACAGCTATTCTAGTAGTACCTGCTTTCCAGACTTCTTTTACAAATTTTTTATACATCTTTGTAGCATATTCTATATCTATATACTTTGATTCTTCTGGAAATGTATAAGTTTCAAGCCATGGTATAAGTTCTTTGTCCATAGCCATGCCTAAATTTCTAAATTGGGGTGCATGACAATGAAGGTCGTTCATACCAGGTATTATAAGTTTATCACTGTAGTCTATAATTTCTAAATTTTTATATTCTTTAGGAATATCTTTGAAGACCCCTTCTACTTTGCCTTTGTTTAGTATAATGTAGCTATTCTCAAATACTGCGAAAGTATCTGAAGTTTTTGTAAAAATTATATTGCCTTTTATTGCTTTTAACATATAGCTCTCCTTAATTTTAAATTTGTTAACTTTAATATATAAGTAATATATAGGGTTTATTAATTAAAATTTTACCCTATGTATTATATCAAATCTGAGTTACAAATACTATTAAATAATAGTAAATAGTATTGAAATACAATTGTTTTAGAGTATTTGATACTATAGATATAATTAACATTCAAGAAAAAAATGTCACCAATTAACATGAAACTGAGTGGCTATCTAAAGAGAGCATTGATTATATATCCAACCCCAAATAGTAATAATATATTGTGGTCTGATTGGATAGGGTTCCATAATAGTAATCGAAGTAGTAGTAAATTTTACAGATAAACATTCTATTGTAAGTTGACATATTTGTTATTCATTCTTTGTAAATTCTACAGATAATATTTTACCATTAAGATACGCCATTTTGAAATTAAAGATTTCTCACAGAGCAGATAGAGTCCTTACTTATCTCTTTAGCAGATAGTCAAGATTTTTTTAGTATAGATGAATTTATCCAAAAACAATTAACAAGTTTATACTTTTATATAAAACCTCTGGTAAGGGTATTGATGAACTAAGTAATATGATGAATAAAGATGAAGAAATTTTCAATCCCTTATGTGGGCTAGAAGAGAAATTTATGTCAGTATTTATTGATACTTTAGCTCAAAATAATATTGATGTTACCTTAGAAAAGCTTTATCTTATTTATGCTATTATTGATGCTATAGCTCAAGAAAATAATATCAATGCTCATAGTGAAATGAATCATCAAATTCTGCATAAGGAAGGTATCAAGCTTATAAGATATTTATTGGTTAAGTAAATAATTATGAGTGTTCTGTGTAATGCATTACTTCAATTAGTTATAAACATGTGTATAAATAGGTTTGTAAATCATACTAAAGTATGGAGCAATTTCTTTGCTAACTTGTGAAAAGATAAATAAAAACATATTCAGTTTTTAATATAAAATAAGCTTAAATTGAGGTTATTCATATAAATATTAGATTTAGATACAATAATAAGAAAATTTAAGAGTGACTTTAGCACCAAATTACTATGGATGAAAGCACCTTGATACGATAGTAAATCTTATACAAGTGATATAATATCTGTATCTTAGGAAATTAGTAAATCGGAATTTAGCGGTAATTTGAAATTGAATTTCCATTTTTGATGAGAAACACCAGACGTGTTATGCTATCCTATAGTCTGGAGGTGGAAATTATGTTTTCTGAAAATGATATGAATTTATATTTTAATCCTGGATGTGCCCTGAGTATCTACAAACCAGAAAGAGTGTTGCAGATTTTAGATTATTTAAAAAAGATTTTTCCTTTTATCAAACTGCATCAAAGTTGTTGTCACCATAAACCAGGTTTGCCTACTGGTTCTGTGATTATTAATGTATGTGCAGGGTGTGACAGGCGTTTTAGCTCACTTCATAAGGGGATATCCACAGTTTCTTTATGGGAAATTATTGACGAATTTAACGATTTTCCATTTCAAAATTACAATGGTATGAGGGTAAGTATCCATGATCCTTGTCCAGTAAGAAACAAGATGGTTGTTCATAAAGCAGTCAGAAACCTTCTAAAAAAGATGAATATTGAGATAATAGAAACAAGTCAGCATGGAACAAGTTCTGTATGTTGCGGTGACAGTCTATATCTTTCTTGTGATTCTGAGGAAATTCATGCAGCGATGAAAAAAAGGGCAGACAGTATGCCTTGTGAGGATGTGGTTGTATACTGCGTGTCCTGCATTAAGGCAATGAGTGTTGGTGGTAAAATTCCACATCATCTGGTGGATCTTTTGTTTCATGAGGCTACACAGCCACAGGAATGCAGTGTGAATGAATGGCATGATGTGTTAGATGCGTATATCGCTGTACACTAATCATTTTCATTTACTTAGAAGGGGGTTATGAAATTGACGAACGATGAAATGTATGAGGTAGTCATAGAAAATGATGTCAATTATGATGGTCTATTCTTTTATGGAGTAAAATCTACAGGTATTTTTTGTAGACCTTCTTGCAAGTCTAAGAAACCGCTCAGAGAAAATGTCTGCTTTTTTCAAAATACAGAGGAAGCCTTGAAATCTGGCTTTCGTCCATGTAAACGGTGCAGAAGTGATCTTCTATCATACAGTCCAATGGAAGAGATAGCAGACTCTCTAAAGAGGCATTTGGAGGAACTGCATAATACTAAAACCGCATGGAATGACAATCTGGGGCAGATTGGTCTCTCCCAGAAACGGATGGTAGAAGTTTTTAAGAATGTGTATGGCATAACACCTAAAGTATATGTAGACTCTTTGCGACTGGATGAAGCAAAAAAGCTTCTAAGTGAAACAGATGAAAAAATAATTGATATTGGAGCATCTGTTGGATTTGGAAGTTTATCTACATTTAATCGTTTTTTCAAAGAGCAGACAGGAAAAGTCCATTGGAATTTAGGAAAGACAAGAAATAATTTAAGGAGTAACTTCTATTTTGTGAGGAGAATGTTGCTACACTGTGAGCATAAAAAATTGATTTAATATTTCATCAAAAAGAGATATTATTAATATTATAATATCTCTTTTTGATTTAAAGAGTAAAATTAATTGTTAGTTTAAGTATATTTATCATTCTTATAGTGTATAAACATACAATATTGTAAATATTATCTATCTTATAGGCTTATATTCCATTTTAGATTCTTCATCAGTTCTCTCAATTTTAAAAATGACAGGACGAATTCCATCATTACAGGAGCATATAGCCACTCCTTCTTTATCTATCCAATCTCCATAGTAAAAATTTTCACTACCATGAGATAAAGCAAATACATACTGATACATTGCTTTCCATGCTTCGTCACATAATTTTTCAGGTTTAGCAAAATCTCCAAAAAATACTTCTCCTACTTTATGCATAGGGCATTTCCCAATACCTTTACATCCATACTCATCTGCTAAGTCTTTGTGGAATGTTGTTTTTATCACTTCTATTTTACATTTTTTCATGAAAGTCATCTCCTCACATTTTTTAACTTTTATTTATATAAGTATATGTGCTATTTTATATTTAAACAAGTATTTACTTTTAGGTAAGGTACTAACGTTTAGGATAGTATTTTTATTACAGGATGGTGATTAAATGAGTATGAAAAACTACAATGCATCTGATTTAACTAATATAACTTCT
>NZ_JAGWCS010000129.1:0-10689 GCF_020657705.1 Clostridioides sp. ZZV15-6598
TGGTTTTGTCTGAGTGTCTTCAGTGCGGTATCTTTGGTTTGAGATAGTGTTGATTGTATTGTTTGTTTTGTTTTTTGTTGTTTTTTGTTTTTTATTTTTTCCTGAATTCAATTTCGTATTATACAGTAAGTGTTGTCATAGGTTATTTAATTTTTGTGAATACATTTGAATGTGATTATGAAAGTGATTCGAGAATATTTATAAGAAGTATGCCAGTTAGTATCGAGGATATAGTGTATTCAAAGTATTTATTGGGTGTGGGATTAATAATTTTTATAACAACAATTGCATCTTTAATAAGTAAATTGACATCATTAGTGTTTTTTAGAGGCATGGTTTTAAATGACGTATTCTTTTCTATAAATATATTTTTAGCAATTTTATCAATAGTACTTCCTTTATTTTTTAAATTTGGATATGGAAAAATGAAAATTTGTGGATTAATAATAAGTATTTTAATTTATTTTGTATATGGGAGTCTTTTAAGAATGGTTAGTATGATAGTATATCAAGTAAAGCATGTTAATTATAGTAAGGTAGGAGGCGTATACCTTTCAAATTATATTACTGATATGACTAATACTAGATATATAAATCTATACAGTGTGACATTTTTGACTATAATAATTTTTATAATATCTATGTATTTTTCTATTAAGATTTCAAAAAAGAATAAGTTTAATTATAAAAGTTTTTAATTAATATTATAGCGTAAAATATAAGGAGATTAGAAATGAATAAGTTTATAAAAGTTTCAATTTTTATTTTGGGAGTTTTTACACTATTCATAGCTATAAATAAATTAGCATATAGAGATATGGTAAGTGTCAAAGATTATGAAATAAATCATTTAGAGGAAATTGTTTTTGATTTTGATAGCAGAAGAAGTGAAGAAATTGGTACTGTTATAAGATTTAAAATAAGTAATAATAGTAAATACAGTTATAGGTTAAACAGTGCAAAAATGAGATTTGAGAATTGTATAGAGAGTAAAAAAGGAGAGGATAAATGCTCTTATTATGTAAATATAGATTTATTTAATGAAAAAAATTCTATAACTGAAAAAACCTTAAACTATGGGATAAAGTCGAATAATCAAGGTTATGTCGATTTTGTGATTCCAAAGGGGTTAAACTTTGATTATAGGTATTTTAATGACTCTGGTATGAGTGTAGAATATAAGGGTGAATTTACTGTGGAAATGCCTATCGCAAAAGGTTTATATCTAGTAGTTGGAAAAAATAATGATGTATGGAATTCTAATGTTATGGAGTAATTTGAAAAAATTGAAAAATAAAGTTATTACATATATAATTAAAATAGTATGAAATTTATAAATATTCAGATTTGGAGGGTGTTCAATGTCAATAAGCAATGTAAGAGAGTATTTTAAAGAATTTGGAAGGGAAGATAGCATACTAGAGTTTGAACAATCTAGTGCTACTGTAGAACTTGCGGCAGAAGCGGCAGGAGTTATTCCAGCTAGAATCGCGAAGACTCTTTCATTTAAAATAGGAGAGGATGCAATTTTAATTGTTACAGCTGGAGATGCTAAGATTGATAATAAAAAATACAAGGATGAGTTTAGTTGTAAAGCTAAAATGTTAGCACCAGAAGAAGTTCTAGATTTTACTGGACATGCTATTGGTGGTGTTTGTCCATTTGGTTTAAAAAATTCTTTAAAAGTATATCTAGATGATTCAATGAAGAGATTTGATACAGTATTTCCTGCATGTGGGAGCAGTAATTCAGCAATAGAACTTACATGTGATGAGATGGAGAAATTTTCTAAGTGTGAGAAATGGGTAGATGTTTGTAAAAATTGGTAAAAAATATAGTTGAAATTAGTAAAAAAATATCCCTGTATACAATTTGTATAGGGATATTTTTATGTGGAAAATATTTATAAATCTAAGAGAAAAATCTAATTTAAACTAATAATCCAAAATAAAGTTAAAAAATTCTGATTTTTCTTCAAAATAATAAAAAAATGACAAAAAAATGGAAAAAATGTAGTAAATATTGTTAAAAAAATAATTAGAAATTATTGAAAAATTATCCTTTGAGTGATACTATTATAGATGTAAGATATTTAAAAAATAAAAATAATCACAAAAAAATATGATTATTTAGCTCTATTAAAATAATTTTGATACGATAGAAAAAATTTATATATGGGTTGAAATACTAATATACATAACATTTACTATTGATATACCCTAGAATGAGTATCGTAAACAAATTATTTTATCTATAACCATTGTGAGAGAAGTCTTATTCTAGCTTGAAATTTCACAAAATTCCAAAAAGCGAGATTTTTTTTAAGTGCAGTTGACTTTAAATTAACAATTTATAATTAAATTAATGTCATAATCGGTTAATGTAATTACATATAAATATAGGGCGGACTTTAATTAAGGTTATAAATTTCTCGACGTATACTCAAATACTTTATTATAGATGTTGCCGAGATTTTAATTAATAAATGAAAATAAAATATTTATAAAATACTGAGGAGGCTATTATGGATTTAAATTCTAAAAAATATCAGATGCTTAAAGAGTTATATGTAAGCTTCGCTGAAAATGAAGTTAAACCTTTAGCAACAGAACTTGATGAAGAAGAAAGATTTCCTTATGAAACAGTGGAAAAAATGGCAAAAGCAGGAATGATGGGTATACCATATCCAAAAGAATATGGTGGAGAAGGTGGAGACACTGTAGGTTATATAATGGCAGTTGAAGAATTGTCTAGAGTTTGTGGTACTACAGGAGTTATATTATCAGCTCATACATCTCTTGGTTCATGGCCTATATATCAATATGGTAATGAAGAACAAAAACAAAAATTCTTAAGACCATTAGCAAATGGGGAAAAATTAGGAGCATTTGGTCTTACTGAACCTAATGCTGGTACAGATGCGTCTGGACAACAAACAACTGCTGTTTTAGATGGAGATGAATACATACTTAATGGCTCAAAAATATTTATAACAAATGCAATAGCTGGTGATATATACGTAGTAATGGCAATGACTGATAAGTCTAAAGGTAATAGAGGAATTTCAGCATTTATAGTTGAAAAAGGAACTCCTGGATTTAGCTTTGGTGTTAAAGAAAAGAAAATGGGTATAAGAGGTTCAGCTACTAGTGAATTAATATTTGAAGATTGTAGAATACCTAAAGAAAATTTACTTGGAAAAGAAGGTCAAGGATTTAAGATAGCAATGTCTACTCTTGATGGTGGTAGAATTGGTATCGCAGCACAAGCTTTAGGTTTAGCACAAGGTGCTCTTGATGAAACAGTTAAATATGTAAAAGAAAGAGTACAATTTGGTAGACCACTATCAAGATTCCAAAATACACAATTCCAATTAGCTGATATGGAAGTTAGAATACAAGCGGCTAGACATCTTGTATATCAAGCAGCTATAAATAAAGACTTAGGAAAACCTTATGGAGTAGAAGCAGCAATGGCAAAATTATTTGCAGCAGAAACAGCTATGGAAGTTACTACAAAAGCTGTACAACTTCATGGTGGATATGGATACACTCGTGATTATCCAGTAGAAAGAATGATGAGAGATGCTAAGATAACTGAAATATATGAAGGAACTAGTGAAGTTCAAAGAATGGTTATTTCAGGAAAATTATTAAAATAGAGATATTAAAATATACACAATAGGTCGATATTAAAATAGATATGGAGGAAGGATTTATGAAGATAGTCGTTTGTATAAAACAAGTTCCAGATACAACAGAAGTTAAACTAGATCCTAATACAGGTACTTTAATTAGAGATGGAGTACCAAGTATAATAAACCCTGATGATAAAGCAGGTTTAGAAGAAGCTATAAGATTAAAAGAAGAAATGGGAGCTCATGTAACTGTAATAACAATGGGACCTCCTCAAGCAGATATGGCTTTAAAAGAAGCTTTAGCAATGGGTGCAGATAGAGGAATATTATTAACAGACAGAGCATTTGCAGGTGCTGATACTTGGGCAACTTCATCAGCATTAGCAGGAGCATTAAAAAATATAGATTTTGATATTATAATAGCTGGAAGACAGGCTATAGATGGTGATACTGCACAAGTTGGACCTCAAATAGCTGAACATTTAAAACTTCCATCAATAACATATGCTGAAGAAATAAAAACTGAAGGCGAATATGTGTTAGTAAAAAGACAATTTGAAGATTGTTGTCATGACTTAAAAGTTAAAATGCCATGCCTTATAACAACTCTTAAAGATATGAACACACCAAGATACATGAAGGTTGGAAGAATATATGATTCTTTTGAAAATGATGTAGTAGAAACTTGGACTGTAAAAGATATAGAAGTTGACCCTTCTAACTTAGGTCTAAAAGGTTCTCCAACTAGCGTATTTAAATCATTTACGAAATCAGTTAAACCAGCTGGTACAATATACAATGAAGATGCAAAAGATTCAGCTGGAATTATTATAGATAAATTAAAAGAAAAATATATCATATAATTAAGGGGGGATAAAGAATGGGTAACGTTTTAGTAGTAATAGAACAAAGAGAAAATGTAATTCAAACTGTTTCTTTAGAATTATTAGGAAAGGCAACAGAAATAGCCAAAGATTATGATACAAAAGTTTCTGCATTACTTTTAGGTAGTAAGGTAGAAGATTTAATAGATACATTAGCACATTATGGAGCTGATGAAGTAATAGTAGTAGATGATGAAGCTTTAGCAGTGTATACAACTGAACCATATACAAAAGCTGCATATGAAGCAATAAAAGCAGCTGACCCAATAGTTGTATTATTTGGTGCAACTTCAATAGGTAGAGATTTAGCACCTAGAGTATCTGCTAGAGTACATACAGGACTTACTGCTGACTGTACAGGACTTGCAGTAGCTGAAGATACAAAATTATTATTAATGACAAGACCTGCTTTTGGTGGAAATATAATGGCAACAATAGTTTGTAAAGATTTCAGACCTCAAATGTCTACAGTTAGACCAGGAGTTATGAAGAAAAATGAAGTTGATGAAACTAAAGAAGCTGTAATTAATCGTTTTAAAGTAGAATTTACTGAAGCTGATAAATTAGTTCAAGTTGTAGAAATAATAAAAGAAGCTAAAAAACAAGTTAAAATAGAAGATGCTAAAATATTAGTTTCTGCTGGACGTGGAATGGGCGGAAAAGAAAATTTAGACATCCTTTATGAATTAGCTGAAATTATAGGTGGAGAAGTTTCTGGTTCTCGTGCAACTATAGATGCAGGATGGTTAGATAAGGCAAGACAAGTTGGTCAAACTGGTAAAACTGTAAGACCAGACCTTTATATAGCATGTGGTATATCTGGAGCAATACAACATATAGCTGGTATGGAAGATGCTGAGTTTATAGTTGCTATAAACAAAAACCCAGAAGCTCCAATATTCAAATATGCTGATGTTGGTATAGTTGGAGATGTTCACAAAGTACTTCCAGAACTTATAAGTCAATTAAGTGTTGCAAAAGAAAAAGGTGAAGTTTTAGCTAACTAATTTCTTGGGGAGGGTATTATGAGTACAAGCGATGTTAAAGTTTATGAGAATGTAGCTGTTGAAGTAAATGAAAATATATGTACAGTGAAAATGAATAGACCTAAAGCCCTTAATGCAATAAATTCAAAAACTTTAGAAGAACTTTATGAAGTGTTTGTAGATATTAACAATGATGAAACTATCGATGTAGTAATATTGACAGGGGAAGGAAAGGCATTTGTAGCTGGAGCAGATATTGCATATATGAAAGATTTAGATGCTGTAGCTGCTAAAGACTTTAGTCTTTTAGGAGCTAAAGCTTTTAGAGAAATAGAAGATAGTAAAAAAGTAATAATAGCTGCTGTAAATGGATTTGCTTTAGGTGGAGGATGCGAACTTGCAATGGCATGTGATATAAGAATTGCATCTGCTAAAGCTAAATTTGGTCAACCAGAAGTAACTCTTGGAATAACTCCAGGTTATGGCGGAACTCAAAGACTTACAAGACTGGTTGGACTGGCAAAATCAAAAGAATTAATCTTTACAGGTCAAGTTATAAAAGCTGATGAAGCTGAAAAAATAGGGCTAGTAAATAGAGTTGTTGAACCAGAAGCTTTAATGGAAGAAGTTGAAAAACTAGCTAAAACAATAGCTAAGAATGCTCAACTTGCAGTTAGATACTCTAAAGAAGCTATACAACTTGGTGCTCAAACTGATATAGATACTGGAATAGATATAGAATCTAATTTCTTTGGACTTTGTTTTTCAACTAAAGACCAAAAAGAAGGAATGTCAGCTTTTGTTGAAAAAAGAGAAGCTAACTTTATAAAAGGGTAAACAAATCTAATTAAAAATATATTTGCTGTTAACTAGATTGAATAAATACTTTAATCTAGTTAACAGAATATAAATACTAAAATAACAGGAGGTTATAACTATGAAATTAGCTGTAATAGGTAGTGGAACTATGGGAAGTGGTATTGTACAAACTTTTGCAAGTTGTGGTCATGATGTATGTTTAAAGAGTAGAACTCAAGGTGCTATAGATAAATGTTTAGGCTTATTAGATAAAAATTTAACTAAATTAGTTACTAAAGGAAAAATGGATGAAGCTACAAAAGCAGAAATATTAAGTCATGTTAGTTCAACTACTAACTATGAAGATTTAAAAGATATGGACTTAATAATAGAAGCATCTGTAGAAGATATGAACATAAAGAAAGATGTTTTTAAATTATTAGATGAGTTATGTAAAGACGATACTATTTTAGCAACAAATACTTCATCATTATCTATAACAGAAATAGCTTCTTCTACTAATAGAGCAGATAAAGTTATAGGAATGCATTTCTTCAATCCAGTTCCTATGATGAAATTAGTTGAAGTTATAAGCGGCCAATTAACATCAAAAGTTACTTTTGATACAGTATTTGAATTATCTAAGAGTATCAATAAAGTACCAGTAGATGTATCTGAATCTCCTGGATTTGTAGTAAATAGAATACTTATACCTATGATAAATGAAGCTGTTGGTATATATGCAGATGGTGTTGCAAGCAAAGAAGAAATAGATGAAGCTATGAAATTAGGTGCAAACCATCCAATGGGACCTTTAGCATTAGGTGATTTAATAGGATTAGATGTTGTTTTAGCTATAATGAACGTTTTATATACTGAATTTGGAGATACTAAATATAGACCTCATCCACTTTTAGCTAAAATGGTTAGAGCTAATCAATTAGGAAGAAAAACTAAAATAGGATTCTATGATTATAATAAATAAGAACTTAAATCTAAAAAATTTAATTGATATTGTCTAAAAAAAAACAATCTCAAAAATCTGATAAAAATCTAATTTAATGGGGGTAATGAATATGAGAGAAGTAGTAATTGCCAGTGCAGCTAGAACAGCAGTAGGAAGTTTTGGAGGAGCATTTAAATCAGTTTCAGCAGTAGAGCTAGGGATAACAGCAGCTAAAGAAGCTATAAAAAGAGCTAATATAACTCCAGATATGATAGATGAATCACTTTTAGGAGGAGTACTTACAGCAGGTCTTGGTCAAAATGTAGCAAGACAAATAGCATTAGGTGCAGGAATACCAGTAGAAAAACCAGCTATGACTATAAATATAGTTTGTGGTTCTGGATTAAGATCTGTTTCAATGGCATCTCAACTTATAGCATTAGGGGACGCTGATATAATGCTAGTTGGTGGAGCTGAAAACATGAGTATGTCTCCTTATTTAGTACCAAGTGCTAGATATGGTGCAAGAATGGGTGATACTGCTTTTGTTGATTCAATGATAAAAGATGGATTATCAGATATATTTAATAACTATCACATGGGTATAACTGCTGAAAATATAGCAGAACAATGGAATATAACTAGAGAAGAACAAGATGCATTAGCTCTTGCAAGTCAAAATAAAGCTGAAAAAGCTCAAGCTGAAGGAAAATTTGACGAAGAAATAGTTCCAGTGGTTATAAAAGGAAGAAAAGGTGACACTGTAGTAGACAAAGATGAATATATTAAGGCTGGTACTACAATGGAAAAACTTGCTAAATTAAGACCTGCATTCAAAAAAGATGGAACAGTTACTGCTGGTAATGCATCAGGAATCAATGATGGTGCTGCTATGTTAGTAGTAATGGCTAAAGAAAAAGCTGAAGAATTAGGAATAGAACCTCTTGCAACTATAGTTTCTTATGGAACAGCTGGTGTTGACCCTACAATAATGGGATATGGACCAGTTCCAGCAACTAAAAAAGCTTTAGCAGCTGCTAATATGACTATTGAAGATATAGATTTAGTTGAAGCTAATGAAGCATTTGCTGCTCAATCTGTAGCAGTAGTAAAAGATTTAAACATAGATATGGCTAAAGTTAATGTTAATGGTGGAGCAATAGCTATAGGACATCCAATAGGATGCTCAGGAGCAAGAATACTTACTACACTTTTATATGAAATGAAGAGAAGAGATGCTAAAACTGGTTTAGCTACACTTTGTATAGGTGGTGGAATGGGAACTACTTTAATAGTTAAAAGATAGTTTTAGATTATAATTTTTAAAAATTAAACATTTAACCATGAATTTAACCTGTAAGAGTAACTATTTGTTATTCTTACAGGTTTTTATGGTTAAAAAATAATTATTATCTATTAAACAAAAATAGTGTAAAATATATAATATCATTGTTTTGAAGATATAAAAGAAAGTAGGTAAAAGTTTGTTTAAAAAAGAAAATCAAAAATATAATCTTATATCATATACAAATGAAGAGGAAATGACTCTAAAAGAAGTTTTGTTGGACAAGCTAAATTTTTCAGTTAGGTCATTATCAAGGATGAAAAGAGAAAAAAGTGTATTAGTAAATGGTGTATATAAAAAACCAAGCTTAAAAGTGTCTCGTGGTGATTTAATAGAGGTAAAAATAGACGAAGAAAAAGCAAATTTTAAGCCACAAGATTTAAATTTACAAATAGTACATGATGATTTTGATATAATTATGGTAAATAAGCCACCATTTATGGTAGTTCATCCAACTAAAAGTCACTATGATAATACAATAGCAAATGGTATTAGTTATTATATAGAGAAACATAAAGAAAATGTAAAAATACGATTTGTGAATAGACTTGATATGAACACTTCAGGACTTGTTATAATAGCAAAAAATGCTTATGCACATCATACTCTGTCTACAGCAATGAGTGAAAATAAAGTTGAAAAAACCTATATAACAGTAGTGAATGGGATTATAGAGGAAGATGAGGGAACTATAAATGAACCAATTTATAGACCTGAAGAGGATTCAATAAAGAGAGTAATAGATGAAAGAGGACAAGCATCTGTTACCCATTATAAAGTAGTAGAAAGATTAAATGATGCAACAGTACTAGAAGTAAAGTTAGAAACTGGTAGAACACATCAAATAAGGGTGCATATGGCTCATATAGGGCATGGAATAATAGGTGATGAGTTATATGGCTATATAGATGAAAATCTTATAAATAGGCAAGCTCTTCATGCATATAGCTTAGAGTTTGAGCAACCAAGAACAAAAGAAATTTTAAAATTTAAAACAGATATACCAAAGGATATGCAAGAGTTAATGTCGAAATTAAGATAGATGGGGTGATATATATGATAATACATAAATTTATAATACATGTTTTGGATAAAAATAGTGATGTTCCAATATTAAATGATTTTGAAGGGAAAGTTAATCAAGAAGTAGATGGATTTTTTCAAAAAGCAATAAAGAGAATTTCAAAGGATGAAGATTTAAGAAAAGGGATTTTTAAAGATTATAATGACAATCTAATCAAAAATTGTTGTGAACAAATAATATATGATGAAAGTTCATTTTTAAAAAATTCTAAAGAAATAGCATCTTATCTGTTTGATGTCATGAAGATTAATGCGGTATTAGAATCTTGTGATTTGGCAATTTGCTTGTATACTGTAAAAGATGAGAAGAGTGTTGCTATATTGAAATTAGATTATAAAAAACTGTATACTCATTCAATTGAGTTTGTAGATGATAAATTTAATATTCAAATGGTATCAAATGAAATTGGAATTCCAGAGACTATAAGACAAAAGCAAGGGGCTTTAATTGGATTAAGTGGAATGAATGATGAGTTTCATCTAAGACTCTTAGACAAAGATGCAGAAAAAGAGGGTTCAGAATCAAAGTTTGTAACAGAATTTTTGAATGCTAAAAAAATAGATGATGATAAGTATAAGACAAAAGTATTTAAAAATACAGCTGAAAATTGGATAACTAATGCTCTTAGTAATGATATAAAGCAAGCAGAAGATGTAAGAAGTATATTAAATTATACATTAAAAGAAAAACATGAAGTTGATATAAATGATTTTGTTGATAATTCAATTAAGGATGAAGAATTAAAAGGTAGTTTTAAAGAGCACATGGAAGAAAAAGGTCTTGATGAAGGTTTTAGCATAGATAAAAAATGGGTTGAGAAAAAGCTCAAAAAGAGAAGTATAAAAACTGATAATGGTTTTGATATAAAAGGTAACCTAACTGATTTTGAAGACCCAATGAAATATACTGTAAAGCAAAATCAAGATGGGACTATAGATATAGTAATAAAGAATGTAACATTTTATGAAGAAAAGTAATCTTAATTTGAGTAATTTATATAATTAGATAT
>NZ_JAGWCS010000130.1:0-10609 GCF_020657705.1 Clostridioides sp. ZZV15-6598
CATTTAATTATGTGTATTCACTAGAATTTAGGTATTTTCTATTATTATATTTAATAACACAGTAGGATATTTTTCGAAATAAAAACTAAATGATAGTGCAATTTTTTATTGTTGTTTAAATATTATGAACACATAGATAACTGCAACAAATTATTTATAGCTGTTCTATTTTTCTTAAAAACAAAGGACTGAACTTGTGCTAATAATTTAACTTATAAAAAAAGGTATTGACTATATAGCCAATACCTTTTTCTGCATGTTCCCTATCTCTAGTATTAAATCTACCATGTACTAGTTTAGACATATATTCTATGAATTTTTAAAAAGACGGTGGAGTTACTGCAAATACAACCTCACAATCACAACTTCCTATATTTTCCCATTTATGACTTGAGTGTGGAAGTATTTTTACACTATCCCCACAATTTAAATCAATTACATTATTCATTAAATAAAGCCTTACACTTCCTTTAATTACATAAGCAACTTCTTCTCCTCTATGGCTAAATTCTTCTTTTGAAGATGATCCTTGAGGTGGTATTTTCATAAGCATAAATTCTATTTCTCCTTTTGAGTTTGGAGTTAGTAATTCATATGCAAAGCTATCATCTTCAGAAAACATAATCTTTTTACGACTTTCCTTTCTAACAACTAAGCTTTCTGTTGCTACATCATTTATAAAAAAATTAAATAATGGTATATCTAAGGCACTAGAAATTTGTTTTAATGTATTAATAGAAGGATTGGCACTTCCTTTTTCTATTTGACTAAGCAAAGATGAAGTAACACCTGTTAAATTAGCTAATTCTTTAATAGTCATATTTTTTCTTTTTCTATATTCAGTAATATTTTTTGATATATCTACCTCATTCATCTATAAGCTACCTCATTATTATATATTTTTACTATTATATAAATTATTATATCAATCTATACTATATTACGCAATTACACAATTCAACTAAATTTAATTATATTTACTTTTTCTGAATATAATTAAATTACATTGACTGCACAAATAAAAAATGTTAGTATTAATTAAAAAGTATTAATTTTAATCATATATATTTTAATACAATTTAATATATAACATAAATTAGATTAACTAAAGTGAAAGTAGAGGTACATGTTATGATGAATATAAACTCAAGCACATGGGCTGAGGTAAACTTAACTAATATAAAATATAATGTAGATAATGTAAAAAAAGCTTTAACTAAAGATACTATGTTATGCTGTGTTGTAAAAGCAGATGCTTATGGACATGGAGCTGTAGAAGTATCTAAGTTCTTAGATAAAGAAGAAAATGTTGATTTCTTTTCAGTAGCTCGATTAGAGGAAGGTTTAGTACTTGAAAAAGCAGGTATAAAAAAAACTATTTTATGTATGGGTTATACAAATACTAATAAAATACAACTTGCAATAGATAGTAACATAAGAATTACTGTATATTCTTTAGAAATGTCTATGAAAATAGATGAATTAGCTAAATTAAGCAATAAAAAAGCTTATGTACACATAAAAATTGATACTGGTATGAGCAGAATAGGTTTCTTAGTTAATGAACAATCTATATCAGATATAAAGAAAATGTTTACTTTAGAAAATTTAGTGATAGAAGGTATTTATACTCACTTTGCAAAATCAGATGAAGAAAATAAAGAAACTACTTACAAGCAAATAGAGAAATACAATAGAGTTATAAATTCATTAGAAGAAGCTAACTTAAACATACCAATAAAGCATGTATCAAATAGTGCTGCAATTTTAGATTTAAGAGAATGTGATTTTAATATGGTTAGATTAGGAATATCTTTATATGGTTCTTATCCATCATCTGAAGTTAGTAGAAATATAAAACTAAAAACAGCTTTAGAGTTAAAAACTATAGTTAACAACATAAAGAATATAGAAAAAGGAACTAATGTTAGTTACTCTGGTATATATACAGCAAACAAAGATGTTAAAATAGCTACATTATCAGTTGGTTACGCAGATGGGTTCCCTAGAACACAGAAAAATCCTCAAGTATTTATAAATGGTAGGTTATTAAATATAGTAGGAAGAATATGTATGGATCAAACTATGGTTGAAATACCAAATGATCTTGATATCAAGATGGAAGATGAAGCTATCTTAGTAGGTGATATAGATGGAATAAGAATAGGTGACATATCAAGTAAGGTGGGAACAATAGACCATGAAATACTTTGTTGTATAACTAAAAGGGTAAATAGAGTATATATAACAAACTAGAGTAAGTAAATAATTAATCATCTGTTAGATTAATTTTTATGATATAGACTTAAATTTTGTATTAATATCAATTTTGTATTAATATCATCTGGTAATACTTTGCTTTGTTGCATCAACTTAATCTATCTAATCCACATTGCTTTATAATATTATTATTTCTTACTCTAGCTTATTTTTGAATATTTATATTTTTTATAGTATCAGTACATGTACATTAATTTACTTGTATTATTTAATCATTTCAAAATAAAAAGGTATTGACTTACAAGCCAATACCTTTTTTATGGATTTCAATGATGGAGACGAGTGGACAAGAATCACGCCCACGATTAACTTATCCCCAACCTTATTATAAACCTCTAATAAAAACTCACATACATTTATTATTCTATAATATAATACAACAGAAGAAACTACAGTTTATGAGTGGTGGCTTCATATAGTCCTAGTTTCTACAGTAAGTATGGAGGAAGGTGTACTCTATATGGAACTAATGATAAATTTAGGAGTTATTGGCTCTGTTTGTATTGGTTTAAGTACTAATTACATATATGATAAAGTAAAAACCACTTATCTATTGGCTGTAGAAAAAGTGGTTTAGAATTTGAGTTCAAAATAAAATTCAAATTCACTAAAAAGTACTCTATATCAGAAACCACTGCTCTACACAATTAGATTGTAGTTTCTTTTTGTTTTATCTATAACGATATCATATTACATTAAATTTAAAAATAAATCTTAAATTTATTTATTACAATTCATTAGTTCAAAAAAATATTTTGAATCATTAGTTTTATAAAGGTTTAACCATGAACTTAATGCTTCCTCTTTAAAAACATCTAAAACTTTTAAAATTTGTATCGTAAATTCTAAGGGTGCTATTCCTGAAGCAGTAATTAAATTTTCATCGCTAACTGCAGATTCCATTTTATAATATTTTTCTCCAGAATAACTTGGTATCATCATTTTAAGAAATTCTAAGTCGTTACTTGTATGATTTCTAAAATCTAGTAATCCTTTTTTAGCCAACCCTAAAGTAGCACCACAAATAGCCGCAACTATAGACCCTTGTGTGAAAGCTTCTTTAGTTTTTTCTAATATTACTTCATGAATTTGCGATGTCCAAGTGCCTCCTCCTGGTAAAATTAATACATCATTACTTTCAATATTGGTCTCTTCTATTGTCATATCTGGTAACACTTTCAATCCACCCATTGTTATAATAGGATTTTTATCAATTCCTACTGTAATTACTTTTAGTGGTTTTAATCCCTTTTTAAAATATCTTCCTGTATTTAATTCAGCAGTTAAATATCCAACTTCCCAATCTGACATAGTATCAAATACATACATATACACATTTCTATTTTTCATCTTTTTACTCCTTATATAGTTAATTAATATACCTAATTGTAAAATAACTTAACTGACATATTCAGTCAGTTAAGTTATTTTTCTTGATAATGATTAATTAATTCTAATAAATTCTCAACCATTTTATCCTTAAGATTTGATGGTTCAATTATTTGTATCGATTTCGCATAAGGTAAAAGTATATTTGGTATATATGTAAATATTACTTCTTCTTGAAGTGTAAATATTACTTTATTTGGAGTTCTTTCTTTCAAATAGTATGCTAAAAACCAATGCTGACATAAGCTATCTAACGCATTTATACTTCCTTCTATAACTAATGATGTAAGATTATTCCCATCTTTTATTTCAGTAATAATTCCTTTTATAAAAAATTCACTTGCTGAAAATTCCTTTGGTCGATTAAAAGTATTTGATGTTTCTATGACACTACTAATTCTATCTACTCTAAAGCTACGAATTTCATTTCTCATCTGACAAAATGCTACTATGTACCAGTTATTCTTCCAATGCACAATTCCATATGGATTTATAATCCTAAGTTTTGATTTTTCTTCACGTCCTGTACGATAGTTAATTTCTACAGATTGCTCATTTACTATACTATTTTCCAATTTTTGAAGTACTGATTCTATAGATATTTTTCCTATAGGTCTTATTGCTTCAAAAGCGATTAAGTGTTTTATTAAAGTTTCTTCTTGTTTTTGATTTGAATACATTTTTAGTTTTGAGGTTGCTTTTTCTAATGCTTCATCTAAAAAATATCCATTTTCTTTAGCTAATATGGCTGCATGAAGTAGAGCTTTTTGCTCTTCTATATCAAAAAAAAGAGGAGCTTTAATAAAATTATTTAAAAGACTATACCCACCATTATGACCTGTATCTGAAATTATAGGTACTCCACTCGCAGAAAGTACATCAATATATCGGTACACTGTTCTTATGTTTATTTCTAACTTTTCAGCTATTTGTTTTGCTGTAACTTTTTTATCGGAGCTTAACATCCATAGTATAGACATCATATTATCAATTTTAGCCATGAGATTCACCTCTTTATATCTGTTGTATAAAGTTATTATATAACATTTCGATTGATTTTCTACAAATAAAAAAATATTAGCAAGTTGCTAATATTTTTCGTGGATTTCAATGGTGGAGACGAGGGGAGTCTATAAGTAGTTATTTGATTGTTTTGTTGGTTTTTGTAAATGTAGGTATATGGCTATTTAGTTATGATATTAGACTAATTTTTTTCAATGTTTTTCATTGTTTATTTTTGTAGTTGGGGTATTATTGGGGTATAATTTTCTACTTTCCAAAATTATTGATACTTCAATAATATAAATCAAATTCTTAGTTAAGTTTTTTAATGAATAAGTAAATTTACAACTAACTTAGTGTAATTTAAACTCGTAAATGGAATAACTTAAAAGGAGACTATACTACTATATTTATAACTAACTTAGTGTAATTTAAACGATTGAGACTTGAAGGCAGTGAAGAAATGGATATAAAATTTATAACTAACTTAGTGTAATTTAAACCAAATAGAGACTCTTCAGCACAAACAGTAACAAACCCATTTATAACTAACTTAGTGTAATTTAAACTGATATAGAAGTAATGTCTATACCTAGTATGCCTTGATTTATAACTAACTTAGTATAATTTAAACTGTTATAGCTTTGACCTAAATCCGTTCTGCTTTGGTCATTTATAACTAACTTAGTGTAATTTAAACTTTGAGTATTGTATCATCCTACTTAGTTTACCTTAAATTTATAACTAACTTAGTGTAATTTAAACCCCCTGCTTTCGCTGCTGCTATTCCAAGCATTCCCAAATTTATAACTAACTTAGTGTAATTTAAACTAATGCACCTAAAATCGCAGCTAAAGCACCAACTGCATTTATAACTAACTTAGTGTAATTTAAACTGGAATACTGGGTAATATACTAGACCGTTTTGCTGAATTTATAACTAACTTAGTGTAATTTAAACACCCAATAGGATTGACACGTTACGACCGTGCAACGTATTTATAACTAACTTAGTGTAATTTAAACCCTAGATTTTTTGATATATAATAAATTCTAAATAACATTTATAACTAACTTAGTGTAATTTAAACCGTTAAAATTTGTAGATGAAAAAATACTAAGAAATTTATTTATAACTAACTTAGTGTAATTTAAACCCCAAATAAAACTATAGTAATTCCAACACTTGTAGGGTTATTAAAATAGGTAATTTGCAGTGAGCCACCAGTAGTGTTTTTAGCTAAAAACAAAAACACAGTTATAAACCTTGCCATCACTAGCTCACAGACATTCACACATATTTTTCGCTCACTGCAAAATTATTCTACTATAACATATAAAACTTGTAGTAGATATAAATTATAACAAATTCTCAATAAAATATTTTAATTATTTATACTATAATTCTCTTAATAATCAATATTTAATTAAAAATCTAATCAAATATTAGACCTAGTTTGTCATTATAACTATAACTTGTAACTACTATATCTCCACATTCATAAAACATCTTTTTATTATAATTGTATCTTTTTACAGATACATTTACAAATAATGAACTCGCTTCTAAATACATTTTTTTATCAATATACAACTTGTACTCTTCTAAAAGACATTTAGGCACAACACTAATAGTATCATTATTTAACATATCATTATTAGCAGATTTATTCCAGACCCCTAACCTCAGATTTTTCATTATAATCTCTAAAGCAACTTTATGTTTATTATATTTATCCATATCTATATCTAAATAGACATTATCTAAGTAAAATGAAACTTTACTCTCATCAACTATGGAATTATCATTATGTATTATATCTGATATTACTATATCAGTCCTATTTATTATATCTTCATCATATATATTAAGCTTTCTATCATAATCATATATATAAATATTGCTCAACTCAGCATTATCTCCCTTTCTATTTACTCTACCAAATCTTTGTAACAATGAATCTAAAGGTGCTAACTCTGTATAAAGAACATCATAACTTATATCCAAACTTACCTCTATACTTTGAGTACCTATCAATAAAAAACTCTCATCTATCCCTTTTTCTGCCTGCTCTCTATCTCTAGTATTAAATCGACCATGTATTAATTTAGGATTATATTTTTGAAGCCTTCCATATAACTCTTGAGATAAATCTACTGAATTAACACATATTAATACTCTTTTCCCTTGCATTAAATCATTTTCTATTTTATGTATGCTATCAAGTATTTCTTCATTTAATCTATTCAATCTATGTCTAAATATTAAATCTTTACTATCTGGTTCAATAATTGTACTTATTTGCAACCTTTCCTGTATTAACTTTTTTAAGCAAGTTGGTATACTTGCACTCATTATACATATTTGTACATTTAAGTTTTCTTTTAAATATTTTAAAAACTCCAATGTATAACACAATACTCTTGTATCAAAACAATGTATTTCATCAACTATAAATATACTATCTTTTAATTGTGATAATAGCATTTCAAATCTTTTGCAGGAAAATACTGACTTTACTAATTGAAATATAGTACATACATTAATTTGTTTTACACTCTTTTTGTATATTTGGTAAAGTTGTTTTATATCTTCTTCATCACTAATTCTATTCAAAAAATATGGAGCTTTACTGTGTAACATACTTACGCTTATATTTCTATTATATAAATTTTCATATAAAGAATTTATACTTGCTGTATAAGGAAGTATATAATATACTCTCTTACTTTTATATTTATTTTGAACTAGGTTACTCCAATACAATGATGTTGCTGTTTTTCCAAGACCTGTCATAGCCATTATCATTATATCTTCATTTTTATCCATATTTAAGACTTTTTCTTGTATTGAATTATAACTTACACCCTTTGGTAGACTAAAATCTTTAATAGAATTAAATCCTTTATCTATACTTTTAATTCCAGCAGAAGCTATGTGGTCACAATATTGCAAATAACCTTTTAATAATATATTTTCAAGTTTTCTAGTATCATCATTTCTTGCTCTTGATATTTCCTTTATAAATGGTCTTATATCTTCTACTTCAATATCTAATAGTTCCTTTAATTCCTTTAATTCAATTTCATAAATAGAATTTGTTATTTGACCCTCTAAAAACTTTATATCTTTATGGTGAGTTAATATAGCTAACTTCTGACCTCTATTTAAATACTTAATACTTGCTGACAATAACTCATGCCTAACCCTTCTTATTGTATTTTCAATATTATCTTGAAAACTTTTTACTACTTTTCCTACATCATGGCATACAATTGCCTCATGCAAATCGTTTCTCATATCATTAGATATATTATATATACTAACTAATTGATTCATTATGTAATTCATATCTTCATTATGCTTATCTATACTTGTCCCATCTGATTTAGCTTTATATTTATATAAATTATTCATGATATATCCTTTATAAAGTCTCCTTTAAATACTTTAAGTAACTTTCAAAAGCTTGATGTACATTTGATACTTTCATAAAATCATACTCTTCAAACTCTTCTTCTAAATACTTCTTTATTTGTTCCTTTTCATTATTAACTTCTATCTCATTAAATGTATCATCATAAAATTTATTTATCCCAATCCATATATCACTTTTTCTAAACTCTTCATTTTGTTCTATAGATTCTTTTAACATCTCTACATCTAATCCATTTTCTTTGATAATACCTTGAAATACATTATTTCCCCATGAATACTCTCCCAATATAACAAATTTTGGTTTTGTATCAGTTAAATGATTTGTCTTATTACCTTCTATACTTAAGTATTCTAGTGATTTTAGGAGAGCTTCTATTCTTTTAAACTTTTCTTCTTTATCTGACTTTTCAATACCAATTAATTTGTCAGCTTCTAAAGTTGTATAATCTCTATGCTCACTTGCTATATCAGATATATTATATTCTCCTATCTTTCCTATATTAAGATTTGCTATATTTGCATGTACTCCTGAATATACCTCAACTTGATATGGCATACTATCTCCTGTAGTTCCACAAACATTCCACTCCCATTCAACTTTTCGATTTGACACATTTATTAAAGAGTTCATTTGCCATCTTGACTTTCTTTTTTTAGTTATATTTGCTTCATATTTCTTTTTATTTTTTTTATATATTTCTTTTTCTTCATCTGATAATTCATTGTATACATCTTCTTCTATAGATAATTTTTCCGCCATCATAAACCCAAATATATCATCTGTCGCATATTTAAATGGGTTTGGAACTAATTTTACTTGTTTACCATCTTTAGTTTTAACATTTTGTTCATAACCACAAACTTGTTCCATAAATAGCTTTTGATTGTATTTTTGACATTGACTTGAGATTCTACTTCTGCTCCCTATTTTTTTGGTATATGTAGAATTTTTATATGAATTATTTTTCTTTTCTACTTCACTACTACTTCCATTTAATCGTCCACATAAAACTTCTATTGCATAGCCTATATTTAACATTCTATTTAAATTTTTATTTTCCATTTTAACCCTCCATAATATTATTAAATTAAACTTACTAATATTAAATTTTTAATCTGTCTAAAGCTTCTTATATCATCCAACTCAATATAATCCTCTGCTTCAAATAATTTTTCTCCAGTTTTTTCATGATACATTTCATTTAAGTTAACTAACCAGTCCTCATATGCATAAAATTTTCCTAACATTTTAAGTTCCTTATATATTTTGTCTATATCTAAGTCACTAGTTTTTAATTTATCTGTTAATTTTTTTATTATATCTATTTTGACTTTTTTCAATATATTTACCTCCCTGTTTAAAAAAATAACAAGTTCCTCAAAATTCTCTTGTTCTTTCTCATCCATTTTTTCTTCCTTTTTTACCTTATATACTTCTCTGAGATAATTACTTTCTAAAGTTCCATTCAAGATATACCTATCCAAATGTAACTTTTTAAAGTGTGATAGTAGTGCTTTTTCCTGTAATTTTATTAATAAATTCACATATTTATTTTTTATGCTATTTACCTGAATATCCTGAGATTGACCAGAGTTATTAAACATATATTGCTCTATATTCCCATCAAATGAGTTATACTTACATACTAGACTTTCTAACGATTCTACAATCGAATGTTTTTCTTTTTCTTTCTTTGCTCCTAACTCTACATCAGTTAAATTTTCTTCTTGAATACTGCAAGTATAATCTTCCATAAATTCGTTTGATGTAGAATTGTATAAAAAAGCATACCTACTCACTCTACAATTCAAAATTGAATACATAGTCAAGACTAGACAATATGGACATACATTCAAACCTTGCAAATTATTAGAGAAATTATAAAATGTATTTGCAACTAAATTAGGCATATAACTTCTCCCTATATTGTATTCTTTATCTTCAATTTTAACTTTGGCCTTATATTGACCACATAGGCTACAATATTCATTTCCTTGATTTTTAATAAAACCTTGTAGCTTCTCATTTAAAGTAGCTTTTCCTTTTGGTTGAGTTAGTGTAGAATTGCTAAAACACATACTTTTTAAATTAGAGTATTTTTCGCAACTTACAAATTCTTCAATTTTATCACTCATTAAATCTATACTATTCTCTATATCTTGATAAGTTATATCATTGATATCTTTATTCAGATAATAAGCTAATACATATAGACCATTATCAACAAATACATTGTAACTTCTATCCATATTAAGCCCTCCTAGAAGTTATATAAGTTAGTAACCCCATTCCTATACTATTTTTTTCACCTAATCCACAATAATAAATTACTTCTTGCATATCTTTATTAGCTTGTACAAATATTTCAAAATCTGTATATCCAATTACAAATCCTTTTCCTTTTATATTAGTTAGATATTTCTTTTTTACTGCTAATACATCCTCAATATCAAAGTATAGTTCACCAGTATATTCTTTATTATATATAAGCTTATACT
>NZ_JAGWCS010000131.1:0-10443 GCF_020657705.1 Clostridioides sp. ZZV15-6598
GTATTAGATAATGGAGTGGGCGTGGAAAATGAATATGATTTAATAAGAAATCAAAATAATGGGCTGTCGTCTATTCAAGAACAATTACATAGGTTAAATGGTATTCTTAATATTGATAAGACAGTTTCTGGATTGGGTATTAGTGTAAAAATTCCTATGGAAGGAGAGAACTATTATAAATATTTTATTAATAGATGACCATGTGTTATTTGCAAAAAGCTTAGAAATTGCTTTAGAAGATTACACTGAAATAGAAAAATTTATTTATATTAAAGATATTTCCCAGGTAATTTCAATAATTAAAAATGAAAAACCAAATATAATTCTTATTGATATTAACTTAGGAAAGATTGATAATGATGGATTGACTCTAGCAAAAGACATTATAAAAATAATACCTAAAGTAAATATAGTCATGTTAACAGGTTATGATTTACCTGTATATAAATATGAAGCTCAAAAAATGGGTGCAAAAGGCTTTATAAATAAAAATATTGAGCCAGATAGGTTTATTGAAATATTAAATCAGATTCAAAATGGATATAATTATTTTCCAGATGAGATAAAATACATTGAAGAGTTAACGGATAGAGAAAAGTTAATATTGCAATTTTTATATAATGGTGTTAAGAGAAAAGACATAGCAAGTCAATTATATTTAAGTGAGCGAACAGTGTCTAATCATATCCAAAATATTTTTGATAAACTAAATGTATCTTCTTCATTAGAAGCTGTCACAAAGGGAGTTCAGCTTGGATATATTAAGCCTAATATGTAGTAAGAAAAGTTTGTAGTTTAGTAAAGATATTTGATTGTCAATTTTTATTCAATATAATAGTTAAATTTAAATAGAAGTTTTTATCTTTTAAAATATATATAAAAAGGCTATCTAAAATAAAATTTTAAGATAGCCTTTTTGTTAACATATTTTCATAAACCCAATAATCAGTAAAATTAAACCACTTAACCAGGACAAATTTAGATTTATATTTTTAACAAATATATTTCCTAGTAAACAACCAAATGATACTGCTATTACATTTGAAATTAGAGAAAACAAGATAACTTGTATATAATTTACCCCTACAAGACCACTACCAAATCCAATAGCTAATCCATCTAGGCTTAAAGCAAGGGCAAGTGTAAATGCTTCAGCGGATTTAAGAATTTTAGATTTACTTGTATCTAAAGTATCAGGCTCAATACTAACATTAAAATTTAATTTAAGGTCTAGCATATTAAAATTATAATCTTTTGAATGTATGGATTTTTTCTTAAAATAAGATTTAAAGAAACTCTCAACTAATCGAGCACTTCCTAATAAAAATAAAATTAAAAAACATATTAACATTGTTATATTTTGAGGTAAGAAGTCTCTGGCTATTGTACCTGCAAAAAGTGATATTGCCAAAATTGCTGAAGAAACCACACTAATAATCATATTTGAATATAAAGGAACTTTAACTTTATTTACGCCATATCCAAAACTTGTTACAAAGGCATCTATACAAAGAGAAGTTACTAATAAAATTGATTCAATCACAGTAGATTAACATCCTTTCTCTTAAATTTTATACTTATATAGTTATAGTATTGTAAAAAGAGATAAATTGTTACAGATAAACCAATAGAGTGTTGATAGAATTTCAACATTTTGCAACACCTAAAAAACAAAAAATTCATATTATATAATATAAAACCAAACATAATAAAGCAGGTGAAAATAATGGAGCAACATAGTGAGGTTGAGAGTTTTGGTAATTTATTGAAGGCATTATTAAAAGAAAAATCAATATCAATGGGAGAGTTGAGTAAAAAAAGCGGAATTGATAAATCTACTATATCTCGCATAGCAAATAATAAACAAAAACCAAATATAAATCACCTAGAAAAGATTGCAATACACTTAAATGTAAACTTAGAAGAGTTATTAAAAGCATCAGGATATGAATTTAAAAACAGTAATAATAAACAAATTTTTAATATAGATAGCGATTTTAGTAACTTTGATGATGTACTTGGATTTGCAAATTTAATTAATGATAAAAATTTCAACGGAAATATTGAGAAAGAGTTAAGTAAATGTGAATTATATGTTCAAACAGATGAAGGGAAAAAATTACTTTTTGATACTTTTAGTAAAAAAATAGATTCCATAGAAAAACAAGGACAATTTACAGATAGACTTAGAGACATGTATGCTGAATTTTGTACAGGAAAATTAGAAATAAAACAATATTTATTGATTGGAAGTATGTTACTTTACTTTGTTATATCAACGGATGTTATTCCAGACTTTGTATTTCCAATAGGATTTATGGATGACTTAGTAGCATTAAATATGGTTACAAAACTACTTAGAAAAGATAAGTAGCTTTGTAATTGTATTACTTTATGAAGATGACAAGCAAAGATACTGAGTATAGATAAATTTTACTATTCATCTAATGAGAAATGACTTGAAAATTTTAAAATAAACAATTAAATATATATTTTGTATATATTTAAGTATATAAAATAAAATAATATCCAAACTAATACAAAATAGTGATAATTTTTTTGTACTGGAGGATATTTATGAATTGTAAATGGATATCTAAAATAGATGAAAGAAAAAAATGTCATAGAGAAGCAGATTCTTCTGGATATTGTATTTTTCATAAAGAAAATAAGTCTAGTGAAGATATAAAACTAATGATGGACAATATATATAAGGAAGAAATAAATGAATTTAATGGATTTATATTTGAAAATGAATTTAATGCAGAAGAAATATTAACTTATGACTATAAATTATTAAATTTTTCTGAAACAATATTTAAACAAGAAGCAAATTTTAGAAAATATCTTTTTAAAAAAAATGTTATTTTTAATTATACAGATTTTAGAGGGCAGGTATCTTTTAACGCTTGTGTGTTTTTAGAAAATTGTGATTTTAATAAAACAAAGTTTAATAAGGTATATATAAATGATAAGATATTTGAAAAAGTAAAATTTAAAGGACCTGATTTAGTAGTTAATAAGGTAGAAAATTTTCCAAGAATGGATGGAATAATTTTTAGCATGTGTACAAAATTTATACTTAAAAATGTGGAGTATGAAAAAAGTGAGTGCAAGCATGGAAAAATAAATTATAGAATAGCGAGAAACCAAGCTACAAAAATTGGAGATTATGAGATGATAGGTCCTTACTATTATAAGGAAAGAATTTATAGTAGCAAAATGATAAAACGCTCTGATTATCCAACTCTCAGCAGTTATTTAGTTGAAAAATTTTTTGACCAAATAGCACACTATACTACAGGCTATGGAGAAAAACCATGGAATATATTATTTGTGATTATAGCTATAATAAGTAGTTTCGCCCTATTATATCTATTTGTAGGTATAGAAAGTTCAAACAGTACACTTATAACTTTAAATATAAATACCTTAGGCAATTATTCAGCAAGTGAAATTTTTAAAACATATATAGATTTATGGTATTTTAGTATGGCTACATTTAGTACAGTAGGATATGGAGATATGGTTGCTACAAGTTTGGCTGGTAAAGCTTTAGCAGGTATAGAAGTGTTTTTAGGAGTTACAATAGGAGCAATTTGGGCATCTGTGATTATTAAGAGAATGATAAGATAATATCTGTGTAAATATGGATAGGTATTAATTACTAGATATAAATTGGACTAAAGAGGGAAAATTTAAATATAAATATACTTAATAATCCAAGAAGGTGAAAAAATTGAAAAACGGAATAAGAAAAATTTTAACATTAACTTTGATTCTAGCATTCATAATACCAAATTATTCATATGCTGATGAAAAATCCGTAGACAAATACTCAAAAACATCTATACTTATAGACCAAGAAACAGGTAGAGTTTTATATGGCAAAGAACCTGATATGAAGGTACCTTTAGCAAGTTTAAGTAAGATGATGACTTTTTTACTTGCAATAGAGGCTATTGAAAATAAAGAAGTAAAAGAAACTGACATAATAAAGATAGACAAGTCCATTGCCTCAGTTAAAGGTTCAAGCTATAAACTAAAAGTTGGTGAAGAAGTACCACTTATAGAGCTTATGAGAGGTCTTATGATTGTATCAGGAAATGATGCAGCAATTGCCATAGCAAAACATATTTGCAAGTCTAAAGAAGCATTTGTAGATAGGATGAACAAAAAAGCAAAAGAAATAGGAATGACTAATACACATTTTTTAAATCCAAATGGTCTTCCAATATATGATTTAAGTAATCCAAAAAAACCAGCAAAAGAAAATATATCTACTGCGAGAGATATATCTATTCTTGGGAAGTACATGTTTGACCATTATGAAAAACAAGTAACAGCTGTAACTGATATGGAAACCTATACAAACTCAGATAGAAGTTTTGAAAAAAGCAATACAAATGCATTATTGAGAATTATACCTGAAGTTGATGGTATAAAAACAGGGTACACTGGCAATGCTGGTTATTGCCTATCATTTTCTATGATTGTTAATAAGAATGATAAAAATGAGAAAAAACGTAGAGTAATAGGAGTTGTATTAGGTGCTAATCATAAAGATAAAAGAATATCTTCTTCTTTAGCCATGTTAAAATATGGAAAAGAGAATTTTAATATGAAAAAAGTAATTGATAAAGATAGCTTTATTGGTAAGAAATATATAAAAGGAATGAAAGAACTAGAGGTTACTTTAAAAGCCAAAAATGAACTTTATACAATATTAAAAAATGATGAAAATTTAAAATCTGAAGTAAAAATTAAAAATATGGAGTATCCTGTTAAAAAAGGTGATACTATGGGTACTATAAAATATTACACTAGTTCAGGTGATTTACTTGGAAGTGTAGATATAGTCAGTGATAATAGTGTTGATAATATACCATTAAAAACAAAATTAAAAATGAAATTTGCAAATTAAATTCA
Organism: Clostridioides sp. ZZV15-6598; assembly: GCF_020657705.1. Taxonomy (NCBI): domain Bacteria; kingdom Bacillati; phylum Bacillota; class Clostridia; order Peptostreptococcales; family Peptostreptococcaceae; genus Clostridioides; species Clostridioides sp. ZZV15-6598. Next base: position 4,930 of record NZ_JAGWCS010000131.1, read on the forward strand.
AAAAAATGGTATAAAATATACAAAAAAATATAAAAATAGAAAATATGGAAAAAATATTGTTATTTTTTCACCTCTATGATATACTACTAGAGGTGAAAAAATAAAATAAATCACACACAGCATTGGGATCCTTAAAAGGTGCCTATTACATGGTTTTTTAGGGAGAAGATCAAGCTGGAGGTATAAAACCAGGAGGTAAATATGTCAGTAATATCAATGAAACAATTATTAGAAGCAGGTGTTCACTTCGGTCACCAAACAAGAAGATGGAACCCTAAGATGGCTAAGTATATATTCACAGAAAGAAATGGAATATATATAATCGATTTACAAAAAACAGTTAAAAAAGTTGAAGAAGCTTACAAGTTCACTAAAGAAGTAGCTGAAACAGGAAAGCCAATCTTATTCGTAGGAACTAAAAAACAAGCTCAAGATGCGATAAAAGATGAAGCTGAAAGATGCGGAATGTACTTTGTTAATGAAAGATGGTTAGGTGGAATGTTAACAAACCACAAAACTATAAAAACTAGAATAAATAAATTAAGAGAATTAGAAAAAATGGAAGAAGAAGGCGTATTTAACGTTCTTCCTAAAAAAGAAGTTATAAAATTAAGAGCTGAAAAAGAAAAACTAGAAAAGTACTTAGGTGGAATAAAAGACATGCCTGAATTACCAGGTGCAATGTTCGTAGTTGACCCAAGAAAAGAAAACATAGCTATTCAAGAAGCTCACAGATTAGGTATACCAGTAGTTGGTATAGTTGATACAAACTGTGACCCAGAACAATTAGACTTTGCTATACCAGGAAATGATGATGCAATAAGAGCCGTAAAATTAATAACTGGTGCTATGGCAACAGCTGTAATTGAAGGTAGACAAGGTGCTGAAGAAGAAGTAGCTGAAGACCAAGAATAATAATTTGACAATTAAATGGTAAGGGTCACCCTTACCATTTATAATATGGAATAGAATAAGTAGGAGGAAACTTAAAAAATGGCTAATATAACTGCTCAAATGGTAAAAGAGTTAAGAGAAAGTACAGGCGCAGGAATGATGGACTGCAAGAAAGCTTTACAAGAAGCTGAAGGAAATATGGAAAAAGCAGTAGATTTATTAAGAGAAAAAGGATTATCAAAAGCTGCTAAAAAAGCTGGTAGAGTTGCTGCTGAAGGTCTAGTTGCAATAGAAATGAACGATGATAATACAGTTGCTTCTATGGTAGAAGTTAACTCAGAAACAGATTTCGTTGCTAAAAATGAAGACTTCAAAGTGTTCGTTAAAGATGCTGCTTGTATGGCATTAGCTACTGATAAAGAAGATGTCGCTTCTTTATTAGGTGAAACTCATAAAGAAGGAATAACTTTACAAGAAGTTTTAAATAATAGAGTTGCAAAAATAGGTGAAAAATTAGACTTTAGAAGATTTGCTAAAGTTGTAACTAATGGACAAGTTGCTGGATATATCCACGGTGGTGGAAAAATAGGTGTTCTTGTTGAAATGGAAACAGAAGCTAGAGATGCTAAAGTTTTAGAATTAGGTAAAGATGTAGCTATGCAAGTTGCTGCTATGAATCCTAAATACGTTTCAAGAGATGAAGTAGATGCTGAATACATAGCACATGAAACAGAAGTATTAACTCAACAAGCATTAAATGAAGGAAAGCCAGCTAATATAGTTGAAAAAATGGTTAAAGGAAGATTAGAAAAAGAATTAAAAGAGGTTTGTTTATTAGAGCAAACTTTCGTTAAAAATCCAGATATAACTGTTAAACAATTAGTTGCTGATGTTGCTAAAGCAGTAGGTTCTGATATAAAAGTTGTTAAAGTTGTGAGATTCGAAGTTGGTGAAGGTATACAAAAGAGAGAAGAAAACTTTGCAGAAGAAGTTGCTAAGCAACTTAAGTAATAACCAAAGAGAGAACACGCAGGTGTTCTCTTTTTTAAAAAATAGAAAAAATGGATATGAAGGATTGAAATAGGAGGTTTCTGATGGATAAACCAATGTACAAAAGGGTATTGTTAAAATTAAGTGGAGAAGCATTAGCAGGAGAAAGAGGTTTTGGTATAAATAATGATGTAGTTAATGATATTGCTATTGCTATTAAAAAAATACAAGAAATAGGTGTTGAAGTGGCTGTAGTTGTAGGTGGCGGAAACTTCTGGAGAGGTAGAACTAGCGAAGGAATGGATAGAACTACTGCTGACTATATAGGTATGTTAGCTACAGTTATGAATGCAATGGCATTACAAGATGCACTAGAAAATATAGACGTTGCTACAAGAGTTCAAACTGCTATAGATATGAGACAAATTGCAGAACCATATATAAGAAGAAGAGCAGTTAGACATTTAGAAAAAGAAAGAGTTGTTATATTTGGTGCAGGAACTGGAAACCCTTACTTTACAACAGATACAACTGCTGCTTTACGTGCTGCTGAAATGGAAGCAGAAGTTATCTTGTTAGCTAAAAATGTTGATGCAGTATATGACAAGGATCCAAAAGTACATGCAGATGCTAAGAAATTTACACAATTAAGTTATATGGAAGTTATACAAAAAGAGTTAAAAGTTATGGACTCTACAGCTACATCTTTATGTATGGATAATAAAATTCCAATAAAGGTATTTGAGCTTACAACAGAGAATATAATAAGAGCAGTAAAAGGCGAAAATATAGGAACTACTGTAAAATAATGAAGAATGAAGGAGGAGTAAAATTATGAAACTAGAAATACATAAGCAGTTAGAAGAGAAGATGAATGGAACAATTGAAGCTTTGAAGTTCGAATTTGGAACTATAAGAGCAGGAAGAGCTAATGCACAAATGTTAGACAAAATAAGAGTTGATTATTATGGAACTCCAACTCCAATAAATCAAATTGGTGCTGTATCTGTACCAGAACCAAGAATACTAATGATATCTCCTTGGGATAAATCTGCTATGCATGAAATAGAAAAAGCTATAGCTAACTCAGATTTAGGATTAAATCCATCAAATGATGGTGAAGTTATAAGACTTTCTGTACCTGCTTTAACAGAAGAAAGAAGAAAAGAATTAGCTAAAAAGGCTAGTAAAGCTTCAGAAGAATTTAAAGTTAGAATAAGAAATGAGAGAAGAGACGCCAATGAAAGAATTAAGAAAATGGAAAAAGGCGGAGAAATAACAGAAGATGAATTAAAGAAAGCACAAGATGAAGTTCAAAAAATGACTGATAAATTTATAAAAGAAATAGATACATTATTAGCTAAAAAAGAAAAGGATATAATGGAGGTATAATATTGAAAAAATATTATAACCTTTTAGGTCTTCATATAGATGAGGTAAAACAATATTTTGATGAACGAGATATAGCCTATACCATAAAATCTATTGAAGGTAAAAAGGATAAAGATAAACTTGTAGTTCCTAGAGTTATAAAAATATCTGAGATAGGTGATAGTGTAGAACTAATAATCACATACTTTTCTGACTCCTTAAATTAAGGAGTCAGAACAATATTGGAGGCAAAATATGAATAACAACATCATGTATGACATAGACTTAAATAACATACCTACTCATATCGCTATTATAATGGATGGGAATGGAAGATGGGCAAAGTCCAGATTTCTTCCAAGAACTGCAGGACATAAGGCTGGAGTAGAAACTATAAGAGATATAGTTAAAGAATGTTCAAATTTAGGTGTTAAGCACTTGACACTATATGCATTTTCAACAGAAAATTGGAAAAGACCAAAACTTGAAGTTGATACACTTATGAACTTATTATCTACATACTTAAGAAATGAAATAGCTGAACTGCATCAAAACAATGTAAAAGTAACAGCTATAGGAGAAATAAGTGCTTTACCAAAAACTTGTATAAGAGAATTAAATTCAGCTAAGGAAATGACAAAAGACAATACAGGAGTTAACTTAAATTTAGCATTGAACTATGGAAGTAGAGCAGATATAAAAAATGCTCTTATAGATATAGTAAAAAATTGTGAAAGTGGTAAAATAGATATAAACAATATTGATGAAGATATTATAAAAAACTATTTAAGCACAAAGTCTATACCAGATCCAGACTTGGTCATAAGAACAAGTGGAGAACAAAGATTGAGTAACTTTTTACTTTGGGAAGTTGCTTATTCTGAGTTTTACTTTACTGATATACATTGGCCTGATTTCAATAAAGAAGAATTACAAAAGGCTATATATTTATATCAAAAAAGAGATAGAAGATTTGGAGGACTTAAGTAAGGAGATTATTTTATGCTTACAAGAATTATTGCTTCACTAGCTCTGGTTCCATTATTTCTATTTGTTGTATATGGAGGGATTCCTCTTTATATAGCTGAGATGGCAATAGTTTATATTGCATTACATGAATTTTATAAAGCATTTAAAATAAAAGATATACATCCAATATTTATTATAGGGTATATATTTTCTATTTATTTAGCTGTAAAAAATATTTTTAACTTACCATTGGAATATACTTATGCAGTGCTTTTCATTTTATTTTTAGCAAGTATAATTTATATGTTGATGGGCAAAAGCAATGTTATAGATGTTTCGATTACATTTTTAGGAGTTTTTTATATAGGAGTATTTTTAGATTTTATAGTTATAACTATAAATAGCTTTGAAAGAGGAAATATCTATGTATGGCTTATATTTGTAATATCTTTTATGACAGATATATTTGCATATTTTAGTGGCTATTTACTTGGCAAACATAAGTTAATTCCTAAAGTGAGTCCTAAAAAGACTGTAGAAGGAGCTATTGGAGGAATAATAGGAAGTACACTTTGTTGTATTTTATTTGGGTATTTATTTGGTATTGATTTGCTTCAATTGGCTATAATAGGAAGCATAGGAAGTATAATAGCTCAATTAGGAGATTTATTTGCATCTTCAATAAAGAGATATGTAGGGATAAAGGATTATGGAAAGATAATACCTGGTCATGGGGGTATATTAGATAGATTCGATAGTGTTATATTAGTAGCGCCTTTTGTATATAATACTATTAAATTTTTTATTAGATAAAGATTGGTTGGTTTTAAAAAGGCAGTCTATAATTGCTAGTAATGAAAATAGCTATGTAACTTTTAAAAAGCAGAAGAACTCTGTGAGTATTTAGTTACATGGCTATTTTCATTTTTTTATGATTTAGAAAATATTGACCTAATAGTATAAAAACATTTATTAATCTATAATTACAAGTTTATTATAAATTAGTTTTAAATTGTTTATTATTAGTAGAGTTATATATATTGTCTAATTCGCTTTTCAAAATTTATGTTCTTCTATGTTTTTTTGTTTTATATTTTTCTGTTTTTTTACAAATCTAGTTATACTAACAGTAAATATAGTTATATTACAATATATATGAGAGTTTAAATAATACAGTTATATTATGTATTGATAATATATATGTTGGATATATAAAATATTGTAAAAAATATTTTTTTATTTAATAATTTCGACATTTTTAAATATAATATCTTTTTATAAGCTATATAT
>NZ_JAGWCS010000132.1:0-10407 GCF_020657705.1 Clostridioides sp. ZZV15-6598
TTGAAGAATATAGAAGGTGGATATTTTTATTTATTAGAAGATGTGTATTTTGATATAAAAGATTTATTAGAAGATTTAATGCTTTATAGAGTACATGAAGATGAATATAAAAACGAAATAGAAAATATAATAAATATGTTTGATGAAGATTTAGATAGTGAGAAAATATATATTGATAAGAATAATAACTTAAATGTTATTAATAAAGTATAGAAAGTTACAACTAATAGAACCAAATTTGATGATTATGATAGTTTTTGAATAAAACTAGACTTAAATAGAACTAAATTACCATAGAAATATATAAAATAGTAAAAAATGTAGAAAGTATATATGCTTTCTACATTTTTAATATTATAGTATTTTAAATTTAAGAAATGTATTATATATTTTATAATTAATATATTTTATTGACATTTTATGATTGAAAAATATAAAAACTACTTCTTGCGAAAGTAATTGATTTGTTGTATTATAATTTACATGAATATGGAAGACAATCTTAGAAGCTGTATTATAAAAGTACATATATTTAAATTTTTAACAAATAACTTATTTATTAAAAGATGAAGGGTAGGATGAGGTTATGGGATTTAAAGAAGTAAAAATTGAAGAACTACAATTTAATCCATTCACTAAAATTGGTAAAGAGTGGTTACTTATAACAGCAGGAAACTCAGACAAATTTAACACAATGACTGCAAGCTGGGGTGGTGTTGGAGTATATTGGAGTAAAAATGTTGTAACAACTTACATAAGACCACAGAGATATACAAAAGAGTTTGTAGATAATAATGACGCATTTACAATTGCATTTTTTGATGAAAAATACAGAGAAGCTTTAAATATTTGTGGTACTATTTCTGGTAGAGATATAAATAAAGTAGAAAAAGCAGAACTTACACCATATTTTGTAGATGATACAGTAGCTTTTGAAGAAGCTAATATGATTCTGGTTTGTAAAAAATTATATCATGATACTATGCCACCAGAAAACTTTGATGCTAAAGAAAATGATGAAAAGTGGTATCCAAATAAAGATTATCATACTATGTATATATCAGAAGTTGTAAAGGTTCTTATAAAAGAATAGATAAAATAAATTAAAAAATATTTTTAATAGTAAATAGGTATTTTCTTTTAATTACTATTAAATAGACATTTTTTATTAAAAGATGAACTCTACTTTCTAGAGTTCATCTTTTTTATTTACTTATATAGAAGTATTTATATGAAATATTTAAAGGTATTTCATATGTATTTATGTATCTATTAATTATCTGCATTTATTGTACTTAGTTTATTTTAAGAGCGATTATTTTAAAATGAGATTTACTGAATATATAGTCTTAAAAGTATAAATGTTAACTGATAAAAATATATATTATATTAGGTATTTTAAATAAATTTTTATAATAAAAGGGTGATTTTTTATGGAAAGTATAACTAGTTATTTTAGAACAATAGTATGTGTATTTATATGTTTATCATCTGCGTTTATATTTATTCAATTAGCTAGAGTTTTTATTAATAAGAAAAAAACTAGTATAAAAAATAAGTCAAAAAAAGGTTTTCGTTATGATAGAGATTTAATTGAGACAAGGAGAGAAAAAACATATACACAAGATAGAAATAATGATAAAAATAAGAATATTGATAAGAAATTAAAGGGAGAAAAAGTATTCAAATATGATAATGGAGATTTATACAAAGGTGAGTTTATTGATGGGAAGAAAAATGGATTTGGAACATATATTTTTTCAAGTAAGGAAAGATATGAAGGGTTATGGAAAGACGATAAGATGCATGGAATAGGTAAATATACTTATAGAGATGGTTCAATATATACAGGAGAATTTAAATATGGTTTAAAAAATGGTCTAGGAAAATTAACTTATCCAAATAATGATATATATAAGGGCTATTTTTTGGATAATAAAAAAAATGGCAAAGGTATATTATATAAAAGTGATGGAAATAAGCAGGCAGGAATATGGGAAAATGATGAACAATGTAAAAGTTTAGATTTTAAAGAATTAAGCAATAAAGAATTAAATAATAATGTTTATCAAAATAGATTAAATGATAATAAGATAAAAATTTAGTTATTATAGTAAAATAATCCTTATTCATAATAAAATATCTACTGTATCTTTAGTAAAATTTGTAAAAATTTCATATATCATATAAAATTAAGTATTGATTAGTATATTGCATAAATATAGAATATAAATATATCCATTTGATAATAAGGAGAAGAGATATGAGAGAATATGTAGTTGTAGATTTAGAAACTACAGGATTAGATCCATATAAAGGTTGTGAAATAATAGAGATAGGAGTAACAGAAATAAAAAATGACGAAATTGTAAAAAACTATTCAAGGTTAATAAAACCTAAGGGTATAATTTCTTCATTTATAACAGAATTGACACATATAAGTAATGAAATGGTAGAAAAAGAGGAGTCTTTAGAGTTGGTTTTACCTAGATTTAGAAAATACATAGGTGATAGAACTATAATTGCACATAATGCAAAATTTGATTTAAAGTTTTTAAATTACTATCTTAGAAGGTTGGACTTAGAGCCAATAAATAATTATATATGTACACTAGAATTATTAAAAAAATGTAAAAGTTATAAAGGAAAAAATAAGAAGCTTGAAACAGCTTGTGCTTATTACAATATAGAGAATATAAATGCTCATAGAGCTGATAGTGACACTTTAGCAACTGCAAAGCTATTTTTAAAAATAAAAGATGAATATTAATCGCAAATATAGAGAAAATTAGTGAAAATATCCTTTATAAAATTGACCCTTAAACTTACAATTTTGTTCTTTGATTTATTTTGTGGAACAATGTATAATGTACCTTATATAAAGAAGGGAGACTAAAATGGGTTATTACAATGATGATGATAATAATAAAATAAGACGTAAAAAAGTCAGTAATAATAAAGATAGTAATAAAAAATCTAAACATTCTTATACTTCAACAAGTAAAAAAAATAAAAATTCTCAGACAGCCTCTAGTAAAAGAATGAATGAAAAGGTAGATTCACAAAATATTATAAAAAGAGATAGTTTTACAAGAGATAATGTAAGACCTTTAAATACAGATTATGGTCAAAGAGATAGAAGAAGAGTTGAGTACAAGCAAAGAGATAGAAAATTAAAAAGTAAAAAAAGAAGAAAGCAAAAGAGAATTAAAATAGCTAGAGCATTATTATCTGTTATGCTAGTGGCACTCATTATATTTTCAGTGGCAGGTGCAATTTTTACAGTTTCAGCTATAAAAGGCTCACCTGAAGTCACTAAAAAACTAATTAGGTCTAAATATATAAGTAGTGAGGTTGTCAGTATAAAACAAATGCCAAAGGACTTAAAACAGGCTATAGTTTCCATAGAAGATGAGAGATTTTATAAGCATAAAGGAGTGGATGTTATTTCTTTAGCTAGGTCAGTACTTAATAATGTATTTACAGACACAACACAAGGTGGAAGTACTATAGATATGCAAGTTTCAAAAAATCTGCTTACAAGTGATGATAAAACTATGAAGAGAAAAATAAGGGACATGTATAATGCAAAGCAAATGAATAAGATTATGAGTAAAGATGAAATCCTTGAAGCGTATCTAAATAATATGTATCTAGGAAAAAATGCATATGGAGCTGCAAAAGGAGCTGAAGTGTATTTTGGTAAAAAAGTTGGAGAGTTAAACCTATCTGAATGTGCTATGCTTGCAGGTATGACCAATAATCCTGCTAGGTATATTGACCATGGAGAGGCTAAAAAGAGACAGTTGACTGTATTGTATAAGATGCATGAGCTTGGTTATATAACTGATAAGGAATACAGAATAGCAAAAGCTGATGACACTCCATTTAAATCAGAAATTGATTAAATTTGTAAAAAATGTAGTGTTTTCAATGATTTGAATAACTGAAAATGTAACAAAATAGGTTATTTGCCACCAATTTGCCACCATATTATAATTCCGGTGGCAAATTTACTTTATAATGTCTTTAAAAATATTTACAGTTTTATCTTTCACAGTTTGTACCTTAATGAAGGAAGGAGTTAGAGAAAAGAGTTGATTTTTATTTAGAGTGTTAGTTTAACAGTTAGATTTATATATATTTATTCTTTTTTAAGAAATATATATTGTTTTTCAAAAACTAAAAAGTCACTCTTAGTAAAAGAGTGCTTTTGGGCTTGATATAAAAATTGAGTATTATAAAAAATAACTTACTATAGTGGATTATAAAACTACAATCTATTGTTATAGAGTGAAGTTTCTTTTTGTTTTTGATATTATTTTACATCTTCATTATATCGAATTTTATAAAAAATAAAATATAAGGATTATAATATAAAAAAGAAATATATTTGAGTTAAATTTGTATCATTTAGTATAAGATTATTTAAAAGTAGATAAAACTAAAAAGGGTTCTCTAGAAAATAAAATCTATTTAATTATACTTACTTACCAATACCATCACTTGGTGCAAACAAGATTCTACTACATTTTCTCCGTACTCTAGTATAAAATCTTCTAACTGTGTATCTATAAAATCACAATAATCATATGAACTGTCAATATATGCAGTCAACATGTGTGTACATCTATCCATTTTATCTTTAAACATATATATTATTATCCCCCTAAAAAACTTTCATAAAAACAAAAAGAAAAATATCTTTTTGGCAACTGGCTGACATAACTCATAAGATACTTTATAAGTCTTAGTCCCTATAGCTTTGCGTCACTAAATTTCTCTAGTTTTGCCGATTTAGTTTTATTCTACACCTATATAATACTAGAATATAATCCATTATTCAATATTATTGTGAGAAAATAAAAAAAATTTTAAATTATGAAAAATATTTTTCTTCAAAAAACAAAATAAATGCATAAATTATATGGAAATACTTCTATGTGATTGTGTGTTAAAAAGCACATATCATTAATTTAGTCTAGTAAAAATTTTATGAAATGACAGATTATGAAAAAAGAAGAATTTAAAAAAATTTATATGGTAAAAATTGGATGCAAAGGTTTTCTTTAATTCTCTTGCATATAAGACTCTATTGAGATAGAATTTATTTATGCATAAATAGACTTACACTATAGTGTGGTAGTAAAGCAAATAAAGTATCTTGGCTTTGAAACAAGAGCTTTTTAAAAAACATACATAAAAATTTAATATCAAAAGTGATTTAAAGATTAGTCTAGTTTATTTCCCCAAAAAGTATTATAATGTTCTTTGTGTGTAAAAAAGAATATTCATAATTAGATACTACTCAAGATAAAAAATATTAATATATTGTTGTTATTAATAATATAATAAAAGTTTTAATGAATTATATTATTAAATCTAACTTTTAATATTTTAAAAAAGATTAGAAAATTAACATAAAATGCAAAAATTCACAATTTTTTCATAAAGTATTTGACTAAAAAATTCTCTTGTTGTAGAATTATGTTAGAAAGAGTTTTGGGGGAGGTGTAAATAATGATAAGAAAAATACCACAAGCAGAACTAAAAGTAATGAAATTTATTTGGAGAGTAGATGCTACAGTAACATCAAAAGATGTTATTGAAGCAATGGAGCAAAAATATGGATGGAAACAAACCACAACACTGACACTTTTATCAAGACTAGTAAAAAAAGAATTCCTACATGCTCAAAAAATAGATAGGTATACACATTACACAATAGTGGTTAAGCATCAGGATTATTTAAACTTTGAGACAAAGGATTTCCTAAGCAACATACATAATGATTCTTTGGTAAGTTTAATGTCAGCTTTACATGAGGATGAAGCTATAGATAAAAATAAGCTAGATTTTCTAGAAAATTACTTTGATAATTTAAAGGATGAATAGTTATATGGTACAAGTTTTTGAAAATCTTATACAGACAACTATTATATGTAGTCTTGGTATTTGTCTATTATTATTTTTGAAAAGATATTTATTTAAGAATTTTAGTAAAAGGTTCAATTATTATATTTGGTTAATAATAGTCTTTAGGATGTTGCTTTTTATGTTTAATTATACAATAGTGTATGAAGTAAAAGAATCAAAAAGCAATCCAGCAGTAGGAAATAATATTACACGAATCAATATTCCTACAGATAATAATTTTATGTTGTATTTAGCTTATTTATGGATATTTGTAGCTATAGTTATTGCAGTATATACGTTTGTAAAGTATACAAAATTTAAAAATCTTGTAGTTGATGTATCTTATGATATAGAAGATGATGAAGTTAACTGTCTTTACAAAGATTTACTGAAAGAGTTAAATATAAAAAAGAAAATTGAATTAAGAGGTTCTGATGAACTGATAAGTCCAGCAGGTATGGGATTGTTCAAATCGTACATATTTTTACCAGATTATCCTTATAGTAAGGATGAGTTAAATTGGATTTTAAGACATGAGTTAATGCACTTTAAAAACAAAGATCTTTTGATAAAGTTTGCAGTATTATTTGTGAAAATAATATATTGGTTTAATCCACTTGTTTATATAATGAGTAATAGAGTAAATATCGATTGTGAATTATGTTGTGATGAAAGTGTCTTGAATGATTGTTCTTTAAAAGAGAAGAAAGAATATGCATTAGCACTTATAAAGTCAATTAAGTTAAGTAAAAATTATCAGAGTGGGATTTTAACTACAGAATTTAATAAGACGAATCTTGAGAGAAGATTAGATAGTATAATTGATAGAAAAACTAAAAAAGGTATTTTTTTAATAATAGTGTTATGTCTACTTTCAGGTTCTACATTTTTAAAATTTGAGTCAATTGATTTTACTATTAATTCAAATGTATTTTCAAATTTGCCAGATAAAGCAAGTAGAGGATTTACAAGAGGAATAGGATATGATTATCAATAATAAAAATCTTTAAAATAAGATTTTTATAAATATTTAATAAAGATATATCAATTAAGGAGGTTTTATGTTAAAAAGATTAAAAAAAACTTTAGCTATCACAAGTATATTAGTACTTGCTTTTAGCAGTATTTCGTTTGCTAACCCTGTTGACGAAAATAATGTAAATTATGAAGAGTTAGGTGATCCTGTAGCGAGTGCTACAATTAGAGGTTATGATTTTACATATGAAAATGCACCTCAAAAAGTAAAAGAAGAATATGAAGAGACATGTAGAGAATTAAATATTACTCCTAAAGCTGATGATGACATATTTATTCCTGAGCAACTTGCGAGTACTTATCTTATTACAAGAAGTACATATGGATATATTTATGGAGAATATGTACTTGATTACTATGTGTCTAGTTTTAGAGTAACTGGAAAAAAATCATATACTGTTTCAACCGAAACAACAGTTGGTTATGGACACACAAAAAGTGGTAATCCAGTACATTTAACACAACTTTTAGTAGGTATTAGAAATCACCCTGTAAAAACAGATAGTTTATTTGGAGATGATACATATAATGCTGTTAAAACTTGTCAAAGGGAATTTGGAATATCTGCTGATGGCATAGTTGGAAAATCTACTTGGAGTGCATTTGGAATACGTCTATAGTAAATATTAAATTTTATTAAAACTTCCTAATTAATATAGAATCAAATTATATTAATTAGGAAGTTTTTTTATTAATTAAGAGATAAACTTTAATAGAAGTATATGAATGTATAAGAGAAATGTAAGAAATTTTACTATATTTTCTAAGATTGTAGATACTAATAAAATTATTACTACTTATAGCAAGTTAGAATTTTATTTATTGAAAGCTTATTTCCATACAACCCTACTATCAATATCCTTAACCTCTTGACAACCAGTCAAAATCATAGTCTCACATAACTCATTTCTAACCTTATCTATAAAAAACTCAACACCATCAAGACCACCACCAAAAGAAGCAGTAACAAAAGGTCTTCCCATTAAAACAGCATCAGCACCCAAACCTAGCATCTTAACCACATCAACACCAGTTCTAACACCACCATCAGCCAGTATAGTTATCTTTCCTTTTACAGCCTTAGCTATATCTGGAAGTACCTCACAAGTACCAGGCGTATAATCAAGTACTCTTCCACCATGATTTGAAACAACAATAGCACTAGCTCCAGACTCTACAGCCATCAAAGCATCCTCCACAGTCATAATCCCTTTTATTATAAAAGGCAATCTAGTTGCTTCAACCAACTCTCTAATCTCATCAACTGTCTTAGGTGAAAAAGGATTTTCTTGAAGTTGATTATTAATCAATCCACAAGCATCAAGGTCTACACCAACTGCAAAAGCACCAGCTTCTTCAGATAATCTAATTTTTTCTATTATCTTTGAATTTTTCCAAGGCTTTATAAATACAATTCCATCTCCAGCATTATCTTTTAAAACATCTAAATTATTCAATAAAAAAGTATCTACATTGGTATCGCCAACCATGGCATAAATCCCAGAATTAGAGCAACCTCTAACAACAGGTTCTATATATTCTTTTTCAGAAATTTTACCACCCATATTTAACATAGTACCTGACACAGGAGCCGCAAATATAGGAGCACTCATTTTTTTACCAAATAACTCTATAGTAGTATCTGGATTTGAAACATTATGTATTACTCTCATATTTATCTTTACTCTTTCCAAGCTTCTTCTATTCTCTATAAAAGAAGAGCCACTTCCTTTTCCTCCCATGCCAGGAACATTTCCAGCACAAGCTAATCCATTACAAATCCTACAGACTTTACATTTTCCATTAAAGTTCTCTCTAGCAGATTTTAATAATTCATTATAGTTCATATCAAATTCTCCTTTTCGTTATATTAAAATTGAGTATTACTATATTGAAAATATCTTAATTGTAAATGAAGAGATGATATTGTGATTAGTTAAACTGAATAATACATATTAGATATTTTATTATTGTAGGTAAGTAAATTATAGCATATGAAATAAATAAAATTTAAATAAACTTAAATTATTTTTGTTGATATCGTGTATATATAAGATATTTATTAAAATTCAAAAAGGCTATATATAGATTTTTTTTATCTATATATAGCCTTTAAATATAGTTTTTAAATTTATGTCAATTTCTTTTTTATTAATGAATAAATAATATAGAATACAATATACAAAAAAGTTGCTCAAAATGTTAGGCTAATCCCCATTTACAAAGCAACATCATTATGCTATGTAAATTTGAATCAACAATGTTTTCACCATATTTCATCATAAAGTCATCTAATTGTGTGTCTATAAATGAATAATATCCACTTATGCTATCAATATATGCAGTCATTAAGTGTATACATTCATCACTTTTATCTTTATACATCTGTATCTCCCCCTATACAATATATAAAATTTGATACTAAATCGTATCTTAAAAAATAATTAAGTGTGTTACATTTATATCCAATCTCTATATTTATATCCTTATATTAATAGGTAAAGTGAATTTTGACAATAGGTTTTGAAAAACTGGATGTTCAAAACGTAAAGTTGGGTTTTAAGATAATTAAGTAAGTTATATGTATACAATATATGTATATAACTTGTTTAATTACAAATATTATAAAATTATATAACAATTACTTTTATTAAGAATGTTTAAGTGGTAGAATAACTTGGGAGATTAATAATTATTAGGAGGACATAATATGAGTTTGTACAAGTTTATATATGAAGATAAGGAATATTCATTAAAAGAGGATAATTGCAGTGCTTTAATAAATGATGAAGAAAGTCCAATTCAAGGAATAAGTATTCCAAAAATAATTGAGATACTTAATGAATCAGAAGAGGTTGATTTTGATATAGAATACTATCAAGAAGCATGCCCATTATGCTTGGAGGGTGTAAAAGAAAAGAAAAAATTCTTTCCATTTTTAGAATATCATTTTTATATTTTTAGTAAAGATGGAAAATATGTAATAAGTAATATATCTAGTGATTATAAAGGGATGTCTTTTAATAAATTATCAAGAGCAAATAAAGTTGATAATAGTTATATTGTAAGTGTGATAATTTGCGAAAATTGTCAAGATTATATAATTCAAATAGAAAATTGTATAGTTTAGTGTAACTTATGTCTTAATTTAGGAGAAATTTCTGAATTAAGACACCGACTTTTTTCAAAAATAGTATGGAAAATTACTAAATTTATGAGATAATGAAAGTCGGAGGTGGGTTACAATATATAATAAATATTTGGAAGATATAGATAGTATAATTTTAGACTCAATGTTTAAACTGACCTTGAATGAAAAACTATTAAATAAGAATGACTTTTTTGAAAAAAGAATTGATGAAATTAACAATTCAATTAATTACTACAAAACTGAACAAAGTAGTTTAATGTTATTAAAATTAAATTTTTTATTAGCTTTACTGTATGGTATTCAAG
>NZ_JAGWCS010000133.1:0-10200 GCF_020657705.1 Clostridioides sp. ZZV15-6598
CGAGAACCGGCTGGCGGAGAATAAGTGCCAGTTGCATATTTAATTCTTTGACTTAATTGATTAGTCAATTCTGTTATTCTATTTTGCAACTCTTGTGAACTAGCATCTGAACTATCAAAAGAAGTTTTTATTTTCTCTGATAGCTCCACAAGCGTATTATTTAGATTTGCTTCTATATTCTTTAATGCTAAAGTATTTATAATACTTGTTTTTCCATTCATAAAAGTTGCCTTAAACTCTGTTAATGAATTATTAAAATCTGTCATAGTAAAATCTTCTTGCAGTGGCATTAGATTTTTACTTATACTTACCACTTTTTCTGTAAATTCATTTGTTTCATCTATAGCTTTAATTTTTACTGTGTGTATTGCATTATCTTCTAATGTGTAATTAAGTGTTTTTTCTAAATACAAATCTGTAGTTATCGTTTCTAATAATGTAGAATCAAGATAAAATTCTATTCTATTTAAATTATTATCTAAATCTAAAACTGTAAAAGTTGCTTGAATATCTGAAATACTTGATATATTTATAGATGGTTTAGTATTAATTATAGTAAAGATACATGTTTTACTTGTTGATTTTCCTGTGCTATTACTAGCTGTTACAGTTATAGTATTAGAACTTCCTATATTTAGAGGATATAATTTATCTTTAGGTATAATTAAATTATGAGTACCATTATAAACGCTTTGAGTAGATATATTTTCATTGTTAAGTTTTACAGATAGAGTAACTCTATTTTCTGAACCTACAACTATTGTGCATTTCAAGTTAATATCATTATTTTTATTAATATTTCCTAAATTTGAAGATGATATTGTAACTGTTGGTGGCTCATCTAAAAGTCGAATTCTTGCAAATCCATGAGCGTAATCAGAGGAATGATTAACATATCCAGCATCTGTAGGGTTGCATGTTATTGCATCAGTTAGATAGCATTCTTCAGTTAACGCATATCCTGAAGGTTTATAACTATCTTTAGTTAATACATATCCACTTCCTCCTGCTCCTCCGCAAAATTCGTTAAAGCTTCTATCATTAACAAACCCGCCACCTCCGCCATACCAACCGCCTCCGCCACCTCCGCCATAAATTTCAACTCCTTCACAAACAATTCCACCAGTACCACCACCAACACCAAAGCTTGGTTTTAAAGTTTTCGACCCGTAATGAGTTCCTGCTTCTTGTTGCTTACCACCACTAGGATAGTCTCCTCCTACAGTTTGTGGTATACGTCCCATTAATCCGCCACCTGCACCGCCAGTTGTAATATTGCCACCTTTAGTAGTATAGTTATAATGACGACCCACACCACCTGCACCACCTGCGACTATTACTCTATGATTTAAATCATCTACTCCTATCCTTATATCTGTAGCTCCACAACCATTCGATTGAACATTAAAACCAGTTGTTCCTCTACCTCCACCATTGTATGAAAGTTTACTGTCATCAAGTTCATTTCCTCCACCAACGTGAATAAATAATTTCGTAGATTCTGTTAGTTTCAACACTCCTTTTGAATATCCTGCTTTGTATCTGCCTGCTCCCCAAACTTCCAAAATGTAAGTCTCTGGAGGTAGGGTTATAGTTTCAACTGAGCCAGTACAATTAAATTCTTTTGCTGCCATATAAACCTCCTAAACTGGTAACATACCATTAAAATTTGTTCTAAGTGAGTTTTTACTACTTTTAAATTCCTGCATCACTTCTTTTAATGCTCCCTCTACATTATCACTTTCAAATAAATTATCTGTATCTTTTATACTCGTTTTATCTGCTGTTGTTTCTATACTATCTACACTAGTTTTTACCTCATTTAATGCACTAACTATATTTGTTTTATCTGTTGTATTAAGTTGTGTTGTATCTCCTATTCTAGTGTTTAACTCTGTTTTAGCAGTTTCTATGTTGCTTGTTAATTCTGTTTTAGTTGTATCAATTTTAGTGTCTAACTCTTGTATGTCTTTTAAAGTTGCAAAAATTATCGTTGGGTCTATCTTAAGTTCTATATTATTTACATTAGATACAATAAGCACAGTTTTAACCTTCATATCTACTACTGCACCTTGTTCTATAGAAGGTTTATAACATTCTTTATATTTAGAAATGGCAATTAGATTATTTTCATCATCTAAATATCCTATCTCTCTTATCATAAACCCACCTACACTTGAAGGTATTAAACTCTCTAATATTATGCAATTTGGTGCAGTTTCATCTGTAGTTGTATTTCCGATATTACCTTCCCATACCACATTTTTAAGTGCTGTCTGACCCTCGGTTGGAGTATATTCACTACCTCCACCATCACCAAGTTGAATTTTTGCAAATCCGACTTTATTGCCTGTAACACTTGCATTTGCTATCTTAGCCTTACCTATATTTGTTAATATTGTGTAGTAACTTTTCTCTGTAGCCAAACTACCACCTCCTATCTAATAAATAGTTATTTCTTGGTATCCAAACCCATTACCACTCATAATCTTAATCTCTCCTTGTGTTTCAATATCACTAGGTGACCAAGGGTAAATTGTAATCTCATGCCCTGTGACTGTTGTTGCACCAAAATACATGCCATTATCTTTGCTAACTAAAACTCTAGTATAATCAAGACTCATGTTGCAAGGTTTAATACTATTTACAAATGTATGAACTTCATTAAACCAATCTTGATTTCTTGCATCACTTTCTAAATGTATATTATAAGTAGAATTATTTATAGTTAACTCATAATTTCCTTCACCAACTATATTGTCTAGCCAATTCCTAAGAAATCGTTCTGAGTAAGGTAATTTACTTATATACCTACTAAAAATCCTAAATCTTCTATCCTCTAAACTCTCATTACTTTTGGGGGTTATAGACATTATCTTTTCCCATCTTTTTATGCCACTTGGAGTTAAATCCTCTAAAAACTGGTCACTTGATAGGTCCTTTAATTTGTCATGTAGTGTTTTTATTTCTTTGTTTTCTGCATTAAATACTTTTATATATTCTTCTTTATCCTGTAAAATCTGTGGTAAGTAATTTATTAGATTAATCTCTTTATCCAACTACCTCACCTCTCACTACTATACTGTTACTATCTATTGTTAGATTAGATTTAGCATCATTTATCATGGTATTTGTAATATCTAATACTCCATCAATACTAAGCAGTCTTGTTTCAATCTGAGATATACGAACTATTAAGTTTTCTTCATCTTCCCAACTCATATTTAACTCATTTAAATAGTCGTCTATTGCTTCTTCTGCAACTGATTTTATATTATCCCATGTATATCCACTCTTGTATGTTATTTCTGCTGATACATTTATTATTGTACTTGTAACTCCTTCAACAGTTACTCGGTGTCCAATTGGTGCTAATCCAAGCCCTTCTCCATGGTGCTCAATTGGGTCAATTTCTTCTTGTACTAAATTAACTAATTCTTCACTTGGTACTTTGAAATTAGAATTAATTATTACTAACTTAACAGTACCTCCACCATCCCAAGCTGGATAAACTTTAACACCTCCAACATCAGGCAGTTTATTAACTTCATCTTTGTAGTTTTGGATATTACCCCCAAAAGATTGAGAATTTAAACTATCATAATATCTTTGTCTTAAACTGTCTTCACTCTCTTCATCTTCCCCATTAATTAGTATCTCAGTTAACTCAGCAGTTTCTAATTTATCTATATATTCGATAGGTATTAATTGTCCTAACTCAAAAATAGGTCCAGCAGTTTCGCATTTCATCTTGTATATACCTTCAGATATTCTCTCAATTGCTACATAATTGTACTCTCCTAAGTTAAATCTTGAATCAATAGGAATATCTATGTTAAATACTCCTTTAGCAATCGTATTAGTGGCTGGTAAAGGTTCGATTCCTCTTTCCTTACATCTCTTCTCTAAATAGTAATAACTAGCAGTATCAACAAAGGTTTGGTCTAGTAATTCATCCATCGCAATGTAAGTTTCTGTAAGTTCTATAGCAACTGGTGCGAGGGCATTATATATTATAGACCCTTCCCTTTTATCAAAGGTATCTGGTACACTATCTAACATTCTTTTAATTATGTTTTCAAAAGTCATTAATTCAAACAATTATACACTCACCACCTTCTCTGCATTTAAATTCCCATACTTTGTATGAACTATAAACTTACAATGTACTTTACCCTTTATATTTTCAAACTCAAAATTATCTACATTTTCAATCCTATCATCCAGTATTAGTGCTTCTTTGATTCGTCTTTCAAGTTCAGGTATTACAAAGGATATAGGTTCTCCAATTAAATCATTTAACTCAACTCCATAGTTCCAAGAATAAATTAAATGTTGGTATCTCTCTGTGTTTAAAATTAAAAAGATGGTTTGTTTTAATGCTTCCACATCATCACAAATACCATCTACTTTATTTCTCTCCATATGAAATTTAAATGTCTTACTTGGTTCTTGCCTTACATCAAAATTAATTATTGATACATCTTCAATATCATAATCTAAATTATCACTTGGTAACACTCTATCACATCCTATCTAAAATCAAATATTGCTGTCCTCCTTGCATCCTAATTAAGACTAATTTATCCCCTACCTTTTTATCTGTATATCTTTTAAATGTATCTGTTTGTATTAAAAAAAATTCTTCAAAAGATGCTTTCTGCTCTATCTTAACTACCAAAGGATTAACACTTTCTATAGTTCCAAATGCAATTTGCATTGGGTTACTTGTTTCTACTGCATCCATTGCTGCCTTTTTAATTATTTGTAATAAATCTTGACTCACATTATCACCTCATTTACATAAATCTTCTTACATGTGTATATGCTTTTCCTTTTCGATATGAATCAACTGACTGTATTTTTACTACATCACCAGTTTGTGGTGAATGAATCATTTTACCATTTCCTATATACATCATTACATGATTGCTACTTCCTCCACCAACCCTACATAATAAATCTCCTGCTTTCCATTTACTTTTATCTTTTAAATCTACAGCTTTACCTGCCTTACTTTGCGTTGCAACAGTCCGAGGAATTTTTATACCTATTTGTTTATAACACCATTGGGTAAATCCAGAACAGTCAAAAGTGTTAGGACCTTCTGCTCCTCGAGCATATTTACAACCTAATTTACTTTTTGCTACACTAATTAGTTTATCTGTTTTAGAACTATTGCTAGTGGATGTATTAGCATTGTTATTATTTTGAACTTGATAAGTTGTATCTTTTAAATTCTTTTCTGCTTCTTCATTACTTCCAACTCCTGTACCTGCATTATTAGAACTATAGATACTTCCTGTTATTTGTTTATAAAATTTGCCTACTCCTGGTACCCAATCTTTATTAAGAGGGCTATCATAAAGAGGTGCATATTTATCTCTTATACTTTCTAATGTTTTTCTTCCTGTGCGAATATAATTTCTTGATAAATTACTTATACCTCTTTTTATTCCTTCATCTACAGAACCAAAAGACATTCCTTTCATTCCAAAGAAATTATTTTTATTTTTACAAAGTGAAGAACTACCATTTCCTGTTTCATGTATAGAAATAGCAGCCATTAAAGCTGCATTGACCTTGTAAGCATTAGAATATTTAACAAATATATTTCATGTATTTGATAACTTATTTTTAAATACTTTATTCAATTTATTTATCATATCATTGTCTTCTTTACTTGTAGTACTTTGTGCTGCACCATTTTTCTTTTCATCTTTATTATTAGTATTTCCACTTGAATATGAACTTGAAGAATAAGAAGCAAATTCGTCTCCATCAACGAGTGTCAAATCCATAAAATGACTGTTATTTTCAAAAGTATGTTTTACTTTCTCAACTAACATATAATTTTGTAACTCAATATCTCCTAATGGCAAAAAAACAGGTACTAAACAACCTGCTCTAACTCTAATATCTCCAAGTACATTTTTTAAACTTAATGACTTAGTTTTCTTATTATATAGTTTTAGAAGTATATCACATTTTTGTTTTATTTCTGCTTCACTCATATTTTTATCTACTATATCAAACATTTGAAGTATTCCCCAACTTCTTATGTGCGTTGAGTCTTGAGCAATATACACATCTCTTTTTCCTGACTCCTCGTTGTCTCTTACGAGTTTAATCTTTGTGTAAGTATCACTATCAATAGAAGAATTATAGTCAAAATCTTCTATTACATCATTATTCATAACAGTATCTAATTTCATTGATGCAATATTCTTTAATGTTATTCTTCCAAAATCATCATATAAAACATACATTTCCTTTTTCTCTCTTAGAGTATCATCAAGTGCAGTTAAAACCATATCAAAGAGTGTTTTATTTTCTTCAACTCTAGATATTTTATACTTAGTATCTTCTATGACATTGTATTTTAATTTAAAATCTTTAGCCAACATTTTTACAAGTTCACTTGCTGTTTGATTATTATATACATAAGTATCTTTATTTTTGAAATATCTCAACTGGTCGTAAGCAACAATTTTAATATGATTTTCTTTATCTCTCTTTTTCTGAAATATATATCCGTAGAATATGCCTACACCCTTGTAATACAGCCTTACAGAGTTACCTTCACAGAATTGTAGTATATCATCCATTACTATTGTAAATTCTAATTTACTTGGTGTACCTCGTCTTTCAATTTCCCACGTGATACCATCAAGGACAACTGGTTCGTAAAAATCTTCCCAATGTGCAATAACTAGCCTTACATCCCTATCATTTGCTAGAACTAATTCATCAGCCAAGTTTTAACACCTGCCCTTTGTAAATAGTATACTTAGATAGATTTTTACCTTTATTAGCCTTATCCATCATAGTTTTATTTAACTCATACACTTTCTTATATAATGAACCATTACCAAGTTGTTTTTGACAAATTGACCAAAGAGAATCACCTGCTTTTACTGTATAGGTCTTGGAATTTGGTGCATTGACTGAATCGACCCTTTTAGGTTCTATCTTTATGCTTGGTCTACCAGTATCATTAGTCGTTTTAGGTGTAGCAGGAACTAACTTTTTAGTTGAGTAATCTCTATATTGTTTTAATTTTATTGTAACTTTTGTATCTGAGCCATTCTCTGCATCTTCTACTATGTTATATTCCTCTAAAGATACTTTCATATTAGTATTAAATAATACTTTGTTACCTAACTCACGAGATACAATAAATTGGAATGGCTTACAATCTGTTTTTAATAGTTCTAGTTTACTTAAAAAGAATTGAACATCCCTAAAAGTCCCACGATAAAAAGGTAATTTATTATGTGTAAATTCTGCTTCAAAACTTATTTCAGATAGCCCTTCTTTTTTTAATATGTTTACTTCTCCAGTGTTTATTAAATCAACTGTCTTATTCTTGTTTGTTACTTTAATTTCAAGTTTGGGTGGTGGGATTGGTAGTTGTACTCCATCTAAATAAAAGTCATAAGCCATATATTAACACCTCCTAAACTATTCCCTCCGCTGAGATAATCATAGCGTCATTTAATTTTTCAGTTAAGACATTTACTATTCCATCAACATCTGCATCTTTGCTTATATTATTAGTGTTGTTCATGTCTATTTTTATATTCACTCCTGTAAATTTATTGATTACTTCTTGCTCAGCTATATCTCTAAGATATTTTAAATCTTCTTGACTTTTATCCATTGTCTTTGCCATTTTAGCTGTGTCTTTTGCACCTTTTGCTGCGTCATTTAAAGGTGAATTTAAACCTGCTGAACCTATTGAATCGCCTAAGCCATATTTTTTGTCCCAAAGGTCATCTAATCTTAAGTCTTTTTTTGCCTTTTCTGCCATTTTATTGATGTCAAAAGTATCTTTTAATTTGTTTTCTAAATTTTTACCTACTTCATACCCTTTTTTATAAGAGTCAAATGGGTTTTTAATGTCCATATATGGTGCTTTCCAGTCAGCAGGCTTTACAGGCTCTTTTAATGTTTTTTGGTAATCTTTATATTGTTTTACAAAAGAATCTATTTTGTCCAAGCTTCCTAAAGTATTTATATTAACACCTGGGATTAGATTTAAAGCTTTTATAACTCCATTAATCCCTTTTATTGCTATGTTTGCTGCACTTACAAAAGCATTTGCTAAAGCTGTAGCACAATTGTCAAAACTTCCTCCTACATCTCCCATAGCATTTATTACAAAGTTTTGGAATTTATAAAATAACATCTGTACATTATAGATAACAATATTAAACGAATTAACAAAGAACTCTGCAAATGCCATTACAATATTCCAAGCTCCTGCGAATACATCATAGATACAAGCTCCTAAGAAATAAAAAGCTCCTCCTACTACTCCAGTTGCAGAAATACTAGTTCCTGCAAAATGGTTGAATATTGCTATTCCTACAAATGTTGCTGCTATAACTAAGGCTACTGCTGCTACAACCATAACTATTGTGGTAATTAAAAGCAACATTGAACCGCTTAGTGCATCCGTTGATATTTTTGCAGCTATATTCATCATTATATTAGTTAATAATGAACCATTTAGCAAATTAGTCCAAAATGTCTGTAAAGCTGTCCACCCCACCTGAATAGCTGTAACTAAAGCACCTGCCAAAACAGCTGTTTTATATAAACTCCACAAAACGATGCTTGTTATCAAAATAGGTTGTATTATACTCCAACCTTGTGCAATAAAATTAATGACACTTCCTATGACTGTTAATAGCCATCCAAAGCCTTGTGAAATTAAACTGATTCCGACAATCATCATATTAAAAAATCCACGAAATGCCGGACTACTCAATAAATCAATAAACCCATTGAAAACACTATATCCAACTGAACCTAATACATATATAGCATCAGTTACATTAACTATAAAGGTTCGGAATCCTCCACTAGAAACAGTATCTTCAATCTTTTTTTGTATCGCTCCAAATATCATTACTGCATTATTTTTTATGCTAGTGAAAATTTGACCAAGTGTATAAGGCATCTGTTCAAATTGCTTATTTGTTTCAGCTGATGCAGCAAGCAAGGAATTTTTTACAATATCTGCTGTTAACATTCCTTCTGATGCCATTCCTCGAATCTTTCCTATGTCGACATCGAGATAATCTGCAATACTTTTGATGATGTTAGGTGCTGACTCAAATACGGCATTTAATTCTTCCCCACGCAAAACTCCACTTCCTAAACCTTGAGTCAGTTGCAATAATGCTGAATTCATTTCTTGTGTGCTTGCACCTGCTATGACAAATTTTTTGTTAAGTTGCTCTGCAAAGCTTACTATTTCTCTAGTACTAGAAAATGCACTACCTGCATTCATTCCTATACGCGAAACTATTTGTGCTGTGTCTAAATAAGATGCACGAGACCTTTCAGCGGATTGGAAAATCATTTTATTTAACCCTCCATCTGAGAGTTGACCATCATTTATCATCGCCAACCTCGCATTTGTACTGGTCATTTGGTCGCTTAAACTACCTAATCCTCCTATCGTCTTTAAGCCCATATAAGCTCCGGCAATCTTTTTAACACTTCCTAGCAGTCTATCTGTATTACTTGCTCCCTTGTTAATATCTTCGTTAAATCTTCTCTGTTGTTCATCTGCTTTTCCTATATTTTGTTCTATCCTTGTTAGAATACTTTCTATATTATTCAAACTTTGCTGAGATGTTTGTATCCCACCTGCATTAAGCGGATTATGCAACCTTTGTTGTAACCTTTCAAGACTATTAATCGTAGTGTTAATAGATGTAGTCATATTGCGAAATGCAGGTGTCATTCCATCGAAAATTCTAATGGATGTTTGTATTGTAGCCATATTTTCACTCTCCTTTCTAAAATTTTTATATAAAAAACACCTACCTAAGTAAGTGTTTTATTTTTAATATCTATTTTTTACCTGCCCAAAATTGTTTGCCACAATTTAAACAAGTAACTCTAACTTTTTTTGCACCTAAGTTGCCCGCCACTAGACCAATACCTCCTGCTATAGTCGCTCCTGCTACAGCTTTTCCTATACCAAAACCTTTTTTCTGAGCTGATAGAGATGTTGAACCACATTTAGGACAACAAGCTACTTTTTCCTTTTCTATTCTTTCCTCTTTAGCTCTTCTAATTTTTGAAATATCATCTTCTTTTTTTCTTTTTTCTTCAAGCATATCAGAATTTTCATTATAATATTTTTGATATGGTTCTTCTAATATTTTTCTACAATCTTCT
>NZ_JAGWCS010000134.1:0-10154 GCF_020657705.1 Clostridioides sp. ZZV15-6598
ATATTCTAGTGAATCACAATCATCCATAGCTACCTCTCTCTCCATTTTAGGATTTAACCTATAGTAATTATCTCCAAGAAGTTTTTGAGAAAATAATTGACTCATTTGAGAGTTCCCTTCTAGTGTAACAGATATAATTGGTAAGTCTGGCTCCTTATTGATTATCCAGTCAATAGCTCCCCATTCAGTTGTATCTGTCTTTATACTATTATATACATATCCAGTCCCTATAGAAAAAAGTCTTGTATTTTTATAATTGAGCTTAAGTCCACTGTCAATTGAATAAACTATACATGCTAAACTTGGGTCAGTTGCTATTATACCACCATCAACATGACAATTATAGGTTGGGAAGAATACTGGTGCAGCACTACTTGCCATTGCTACATCTACAACTTTACTAGTTTTAGTAAGAGAATTTGGCATATTATTATAAAATACAGGCTTCCATGAATGCTCTTCATTACCTATATAAAAGCTTGGTACCATAACTAATTTATTTAAATCTTTCAATTCTAAGTCCTCCGGAAATATACTTAGCAAAATTTCCTTTAGATTTTTATTTTCATATTTTGGTCTGAGCATTTCTGCATAACTTTTGTTGAAAATATACTTTGAATTTTCAATTGAATAAAGTGTCTTTATCTCATTAGGGCTTACACCATATGCAAGCCCTAATGCAATCAAACTGCCTGTAGATGTTCCTCCAAACATATTTATATTATTTAATAAACTTGGATACTCCTCTACGATTCTCTCAAGTATGGATATACTTAATGCTCCTTTTAATCCACCACCATCGAACGTTAATATATTAAAATTCGAATTTTTCATATACACATACCCCCATATAAAATGCCTTATATATTTTAAATTTTAGTTAAAATAATTACACTATAATATATATATATTATGCAAATTCTATATTACAAAGTTCCTCTTTCTATAATTAAATTCAGTATACTACACTATTAAAACTATACTTTTCATTTGTTTATACTATACATATATTTTAAGTATTATAAGTTTAAAAGTATGATTTATTATAAACAATTGATTAAAATAATATCTACTTTATAATAGACCATAAAAACATGAATAAGGGTTGACTTTATACAAAGCCAACCCTTATTTATGTTAATTATCATTAGTCTTAATAGTACTTTGACTATAAAATTTATACCTTATTAACTAAGCGTATTCTCTTTATCCTAATATCTTTTTCATATCTTCTTCTGGAGTAGATATAGGAGTTAAAGCAAATTTCTCAACCAATATATTTAATACATTTTGAGACAAGAATGCTGGTAAAGAAGGTCCTATATAGATATTTTTTATACCTAAGTAAAGTAATGTAAGAAGTACACAAACAGCTTTTTGTTCATACCATGATAGCACTATGCTAAGAGGTAATTCATTTACATCACATTCAAAAGCATTTGCCAATGAAACAGCTACTTGAATTGCACTGTAAGTGTCATTACATTGTCCCATATCCATTAAACGTGGTAAACCACCTATTTCTCCAAGATTTAAATCATTAAATCTATATTTTCCACATGCAAGAGTCAATATAACAGTGTCCTCAGGAGCTTGTTTTACAAATTCAGTATAATAATTTCTTCCAGGCTTTGCACCATCACAACCACCAACTAATAAAAAGTGTCTTATAGCACCATTTTTTACAGCTTCTACTACTGTATCTTGTACAGATGAAACTGTTCCTCTTGCAAAACCAGTAGTTAGCATATCACCTCCATTTATTCCAGTCATATGCATATCTTCTTTATATCCTCCAAGTTCAAGTGATTTTTCTATTACACTAGAAAAATCTTTATCTTCTCCAATATGAACCATACCAGGATAAGCAACCACTTCTGTAGTAAATACTCTATCTCTATAACTATCCTTAACAGGCATTAAACAGTTTGTCGTAAATAGTATTGGAGCAGGTATATTGTCAAATTCTTTTTGTTGATTTTGCCATGCTGTACCAAAATTTCCTTTTAAATGCTTATATTCTTTTAATTTTGGATATGCATGTGCTGGTAATAATTCTCCATGAGTGTATATGTTTATTCCCTTATCTTTTGTTTGTTCTAACAATTTGTGTAAATCATAAAGGTCATGTCCTGTAACTACAATAAATGGACCTTTTTCAATTTTCATAGGTACTTGAGTTGGTTCTGGTGTTCCATAAGTTTCGGTATTTGCTCTATCAAGTAATTCCATACATTTTAAGTTTATTTCCCCAGTTTTCATTACAAATCCTAAAAGTTCATCACTAGATAAGTCTTCTCCAACTGCTATTAACCCTTCATAGAAAAAGTCATTCACTTCTTTATCTATATATCCAAGTACCATTGCATGATAAGCATAAGCAGCCATGCCTCTTAATCCAAATAAAATTAATGATTTTAATGAACGTATATCTTCATTATCATTCCATAAATTCTTCATATCGTAGTTGTCATTTCTACTACAAGTTGTTGAACAATCTGAACATCTAGGTACAAGTTCACTTTTTGCTAATTCAGTTTTTTCAATTTGTCTTTTTATAGCTTCATCATCAAAACTTACATTTGTTACAGTAGTAAACAACCCTTCTATCATAACTTTATCTGTTTCTCTTGTTGGTCTATTTTTATTTCCAACAGTTGCTCTTGAAAGTCCAATTAATACTCCTGTAAGTTCATCTTGTAAATTGGCTGTTCCCCCTTTTTTACCACAAGCTCCATTTATAGTACATCCTTTACCACCAACTGTCTGTTCACATTGAAAACAAAACATATTCTCCATCTTTTATTCCTCCCATTTCATTTTATTTATTAAAATTTATTAATTTGTTTACGATTTACTTAATTAGATTTCTCCATCTACTATTTTCCCATCTACAGATATAGTAATTACTTGCCACGGTATCATCTTTCCACTATTTTGTAGAGCTGTTTTAACTGCATTTACAATACCACCACAACAAGGTACCTCCATACGTGTTACCACTATATTTTTAATATCATTTAATCTTAAAATTTCTGTAAGTTTTTCAGCATAATCAACTTCATCAAGTTTAGGGCAACCAATTAATGTAACCTTATTTTTCATAAATTTATTATGGAAATTTCCATATGCATATGCTGTACAGTCTGCTGCTATTAAAAGACTTGCATTCTTTAAATATGATGCGTTAGCAGGTACTAGTTTTATTTGCACTGGCCACTGATTAAGCTGAGACTCTTGTGCCTCCATTACTATATTGTTATTTGTAGATATAGTATCTAAATCTTGTCTTTTTATAGACTTAGACTGAGAACCTGGACATCCACATGCTAAATTTTCTTTTTGTGCTCTCTTTGCTTCCATGTTTGCTTTTACTGCTTCTTCATCATATTCTGCAGCCTCTCTATTTTCAAATGAAATTGCATTCGTTGGACAAGTTGGTAAACAATCTCCTAAACCATCGCAATAATCGTCTCTTAAAAGTTTTGCTTTTCCATTTACCATACCTATAGCTTCTTCATGACAAGCTTCAACACATAATCCACAACCATTACATTTTTCTTCATCAATTTTAATTATTTTTCTAATCATTTATATCACCTCATAAAATTTTTTTGTTTAAAATACTACTTTACTAGATATTTATTTTTAAGACATAGGTCTTTTTTGTTTTAGATTTTTGTATCAGGATTTTTATATCTCCTTGATTTTATAAATTTAGTATAGTACAATGAAAAGAAATTATCGGTTGCATATGCAACAAGGAAGTGATTATTTGAAAAATTTTTTAGAAAAACATATAAATCTATTAAGAAAGATTTCTCTATTTGAAGGAATTAAAGATGATGAACTTGAAGCAATGTTAGAATGTTTGGGTGTTATTGATAAGAATTATCCAAAAGACAGTATAATATTTTCTGTAGGAAATGAAGTGACTTCTATTGGAATTATGCTTAAGGGAAGTGCACACATAATAAAAGAAGATATCGAAGGTAATAGAAATATTGTAGCTGAGCTTTTACCTGGTGATTTATTTGGAGAGGTGTTTGCTTGCACTAGACTACATAAAAGTACTGTAACCGTAGTGACAACATCTTCATGTGAAGTTCTATTTATAAAGTTTAAAAGTGTAACTGGTATTTGCTCATCTACATGTGAATTTCACAATAGACTTGTTGAAAATATGTTACAATTAATAGCTGAAAAAAATATTTTACTTCATAACAAAATAGAGCTGCTTTCTTGTAAAACAACTCGTGAAAAATTACTCATGTACTTTTCAAATCAAATAGAGAGAACGGGTAACTATAAGTTTACAATTCCTTTTTCAAGAAATGAAATGGCTGACTTTTTATGTGTTGATAGAAGTTCTATGTCAAGAGAACTTGGAAAAATGAGAGATGAAGGTCTATTATCTTTTAACAAAAATAAGTTTGAAATCTTTTGTTTCCAAAATAAGTTTGATATTTAAACTTATATGATTCAATACACATAATTTTAATTAATTCAAATTATAGATATTACGTCTAAATCTAAAATTTATATTTTTACTCAAAAAATTAATAGATATCTTAATTATATAAATTAAGATATCTATTAATTTTGTATGTTAATTAGCTTATTTTTATGAAAATAGCTCATATATTTTAAAGCATACCTCAATTATATGTTTTTAATTAAATACTTCTTCTTTCCTAATAATATTTAAAAATTTTGCTGTTCTTTCATTTTTTGGATTATTAAATATTTCATCAGGAGTTCCTTCTTCAGCTATCACACCATTATCCATAAATATAATTTTATCAGCAACTTCTTTTGCAAAATTTATTTCATGAGTCACAATAAGCATTGTTATTCCCTCTTTTGCAAGTGATTTTATAACACTTAAAACTTCTCCAACAAGTTCTGGGTCAAGTGCAGATGTTGGTTCATCAAATAATATTACATTTGGATTTACTGCCATCGCTCTAGCTATACCTATTCTTTGTTGCTGACCTCCAGATAACTTTGATGGATAAAAATCTTTTCTATCCAACATCCCAACTTTTTCTATTAATTTTAGAGAAATTTCTCTAGCTTCTTGTTTACTCTTTTTATGTACTACTATCAATGCTTCCATTACATTTTCTAATGCTGTTTTATTTTTAAATAGGTTATAATTTTGGAATACCATAGATGTATGTTTTCTTAAATTTGCTACATCCTTTTTTGTTGCTTTTTCTACATCTACTTTTACATCTCCAATCATTATTTTTCCTTTTGTAGGCTCAACCAAATAATTTAAACATCTAAGTAATGTAGATTTACCTGTTCCAGATGGACCAAGTATAGCTACTACTTCACTTTGATTTATTTCTAAATTTATACCTTTAAGAACTTCTGTACCTTTAAAACTTTTATGTAAATTCTCCACTTTTATCATTATTATCCTCCTTTTTTAATAAATATAATAAACTAATCACATATTTGACACTAAAATTAATATGTTAATTTCAAATCTAAGAATAACTTAGTCATTTTATTTTTAAATAAAATATATTCTTATAACTATAATCTAACATTGACAAAGATAATCTACTGCAAGTTGTGCAAATAATGAAGATGCTGTACTTAGACATTTTTCATCTATATTAAACTTGTTATTATGAAGTTTGTAATTTATATTTTTTTCTTTATTACCTACACCTATATACATAAATAAACCAGGTCTTTCCTTCATATAAATAGCAAAATCTTCACCTGTCATTGCTGGAAAATCAATCATTTCAACATTTTCATCTCCAAGTATTTTTAAAGCACTTTTTCTTCCTAGTTCTATCATATTTTTATCATTTATGACAGCATCTCCTCCTGCACTCTTTTCAAACTTGCAATCCGCTCCATGAGCTTTACATATATTTCTTACCATATGCTCTAGTACTTCACTTATTTCAAGTACTTTTTCCTGACTTATAGCTCTAATAGTTCCCTGAAGTATACATATATCTGGTATTATATTTTTAGATATACCAGAATTAAAAGAACAAACGGATACCACTACTGGTACAACTGGGTCAATCTTTCTTGAAACTATTTGCTGGATAGAGGAATATACTGCATTTCCAACCGCAATTGGGTCTATACAATTGTGAGGCTCTGCTCCATGACCACCTTTACCAATTATTGTTATTTCAAAAGTATTCGTTGCTGCCATAGCACAATTTCTAGCAATTCCAATTTTCCCTGATTCAATAGTTGGCCAACAATGACCAGTCGCTAATACGTCCACACCTTCAAGTACATTTTCCTTAATTACGATATCAGAACCACCTTTTTCTTCACCTGGTTGAAATAGTAATTTTACATTTCCATGCAGTTCTTCTTTTATGTCATTTAAAATCATCGCTGCCCCTAATAACCATGAAACATGTGCATCATGTCCACAAGCATGCATATTATCATTTGTAGATTTAAATTCTAAATCATTTTCTTCTTTTATTGGAAGCCCATCCATATCGGCTCTAAGTAGTATTGTTTTTTTGCCATTATTATTTCCTTTTATAGTTGCTAATACTCCTGTACCTGCAACATCTATGTATTCAATATTAAGCTTATCTAATTCTTTTTTTATAAGTTTGGATGTTTCAAATTCTTTAAATGCTAACTCTGGATTGCTGTGTATTTGTCGTCTTATTTTTATAACCTCTTCATTATTTTTTAGTGCAATAGATTTTATTTTATCTTCAATCATTTATAAGACCTCCATAACTTATTTTAATCTATAAGGACTAATCTAAATACATTATAATACACAGATAACTATAGATAAATTTACATTTTCATAATTTTATCTATAGTTATCGCAACTTTATATTTTATCTTTAAAATATTTATTTTTGTATATCAGCACTTACATCCATTCCAAACCATTTTTCAGATATTTTTTTCACTGTTCCGTCTGCAAGCATCTCTTCAATTGCCTTGTTTACATCTCCTTTTATAACTTTTGATTTTTCATCATTTTTCTTAAAGAAATAAGCTATATTAGTAACTGATAATTTTTCATCTAACACTCTTACTTTCATATTAGCTTTTTTAGAATCTCCTACAACAGTAAGTTCTGCATCAATCCATGCACTAACTCTTCCTAAATCTAAATCTTGAATACCATTAGTTCCATCACCATAAACCTTTTCTTCAAATAAATTATCTTTATTAACAGTTGCTGCAACTTGTTGACCTTGAGAACCTTCTGATACTGCTACTACTTTTCCTTTTAAATCTTCAAGCTTGTTTATTTCATTATTTCCGTCTTTTACAGCTATACATACAGAATCAGAGCCATAAGGAACAGAAGCATCATATTTTTCTAATCTCTCTTTAGACATTCCAAAAAAGTTTGCTGCTACATCAACTTTACCTGAATCTAACATTCCGAATATAGAACTAAAACCTGTTGGTTCCATTTTTATTTTATATCCACTTCTTTTACCTATTTCTTTCCACATGTCAACTTCAAACCCTTTATGCTCCCCATTGTCAACATAAGAATATGGATCGGCTGAGTTAGATGAAGCTACAGTTATAATTTTTTCATCCTTTGCTTCTTCCTTTTTTGTACAGCCAGTGGCTAAAACTGTTAACGACAAAACTGCTACCAAACATTTTATAATATTTCTTTTTATCATGTCTCTTCTCCTCACATTATTTTTTATATAAAATACTTTTCTATGTATTTTTTTAGACCTAATAATTGCTAATTTTCTTTTCTAATTTTTTTTGACCCCAACTTAAAGGAGTTATTATACACCAATAAATTACCATAACTGCTCCATATACCTCAAAAAACTTAAAACTTAATGCTCCTTGTGATTTGGCAGCACCCATTATATCATTTACTCCAACAACAAAAGCCACAGAAGAACCTTTAATTAAATCTATAAAATTATTGAATAATGATGGCAATGCAACTCTTATTGCCTGTGGTACAACTATTCTTTTCATTGTTTGTAAATTTGTTAATCCCATCGCATATGCTGCTTCTATCTGCCCCTTATCAATTGAAAGTATAGATGCTCTTATCGTTTCTGACATATAAGCGCCCATGTTCAAACTAAGTACTATAGATGTCGCAAATACTGGATCCATATTTTTTACAAAATCACTCATATAAGCCAAACCAAAATATAAGAAGAACAACTGTGGCATAAGAGGTGTACCTCTAAATATTGATACATATACTTTGCATATTTGATTTAATACTTTGACTTTATAATAAGATGATAACGCTACTATCGTTCCTATAATTAATGAAAATACCAGTGAGCTTATTGCTAAAATCACAGTTACATTGAATGATTTCATTATTGTTGGAAATAATTCCAAAAAATATTTCATGCTAAAAATCATAAAATAAGTCCCCCTCACTTAATGTTGTTTTTTGCAAACTTTTGTCACATGTTCAATTATAATAGAATTTTCTTTATTTTTCCAATAGAAAAAAACTATTTCCTCATCTACTTATATAGCCATTTTTAATATCAAATTTATTTAATATAATTTTGATATTATGGAGTTATTTTTCTCATTTTTACAAAATTTTTTAATTCTAAATCATATATTATTTTAAAATATATTTATAAGATATAAGTTTGTGTATTTGTACAATCTCTAATATGTTCTTTAGAGTAAATCTCAATGCTATTTTTCACATATTAATCTGTTATAATAAAAATATAATAAAAAAATCAATATTAGAAATTGAAAATTGATAGTTATTTATAGTAAAAGAAAATTTTATTGGGCAAGCAAAATAAAAGTCAGAAAGGAGTTATTTATGAATATTTTTATTATTAGAAAAAATGCAAATCAACCGCCATTTATAATAGAGTGTTAGATACAAGCCTTTTGATTTAGCATTTAATTAAAGATATGCAAAATACTCACTTAGGCATTGTATAAAACACTCATTCTCATTCAATATTAATTTAAAAGGAGAAATAATTATGTTTTATATAAGTGATATTTTTGCTATAGCACCAAAAACATTTTCAACTATATTACAAAAGGAAGTTTATAAAACTTTAGACTATCTTAAAATACCTTTTGAAAGAGTTGATACAGATACAGCAATATCTATGGAAGACTGTGTATTAATCAATAAAAAATTAGATATGGATATGGTAAAAACCTTATTTTTGTGTAACAAGAAAAAGACCTTATTTTATCTTTTCATTACGACTGGAGATAAAAAATTTGATACGAAAAAATTTAGTAAAGAATTAAATATATCTCGTGTATCGTTTGCCTCAGAAGAATTATTTGAAAGTATGTTAGGAACCAAAATAGGTGCTGCAACAATTTTTAGCACAATTATTGATTGTAATAGAACTATCCAAGTCATATTTGACAAAGAAGTTCTAGAAAAGGATTGTTATGGATGTAGTGACGGAACGAATACTTGATACATGAAAATAAAAACTGAATATATATTAAATATTTTATTACCATATACTAAACATAAGTATAAAGTTATTGAAATCTAATTATTGTAAAAGCCTGTTATATCAATAAATATAACAGGCTTAACAACTGATATATAAATTTCTTTCTGATAAATCTTTAAGAGATATTTTCTTTTCGCAATCATTACATCTAAATTTACTACAATTGACATAGTGTGCAACTTAAATAGTTAAATCATTATCTTGCTTTATCTTTATTGCCTTCTTAAACCCATCTGAAATCACAAAACTCATAAGAGCCACCACAAAATACACAAGAGTTGGAACTGTAAAATAAAATCCGAATCCTAAATCTAGGAATCTCATTCCTGTTCCAGTAGTACCAAAAGTTGAAATAAATTCTATAGCAGAATTTAAAAGTAAAAGATAGCCAATAAGTCTAAACCTTTTTGCATTTTCATTTACGAATAAGCTATATTCAGAACTATTTAATACTTCTAACAATGACTTTACTATAATAAAATATGATACACCCAAGGCAAACATTAATATTCCGTATATAAAACCTTGTATAGTTGCTTCACCGCTAAAACAAAGATAACTAAAACCTTTAACTCCTCCTACAGAAAGTGCTAATCCTAAAAGAAAAAATAAAATTTGTAATATACCATTTAGTAGATTTTTTATAAGTTTATCAGACACTATATCAAC